>URTN01000011.1 GCA_900550795.1 uncultured Mollicutes bacterium | reverse complement strand
TTCTATATCTATTTGCTCTAGTTTTGTTAAATTGCTTTTCCCTAAGAAAGAATAAATTTTTCCATCAACTTTTAATAAACCAAGCATTACCCTTGGGCATCCAGTCCAGAAGGTAACATCGGAATCGTTTAATAATTCTCCATTTGAATAGAAGGAGAAATAGGGGTCTTTAATAAATAATGGGTAAGAAGGAAGCTGTTGTTTCATATTGACTCTCCTCGATGATAATTCTTCTAATAAAAGAGGCTGTTTTCTATCTTTATTTTTAATGTTTCACCATTTTTGATATGAAAAACTTCATTAAATTTAATGTTAGTTACCTTTCAACAAAGTTGAACAATTCTAGCAACCAAAATTGTGTATACTTTTCTAATTTTTCACAACATAAAATGGAATTATCAAATTCGGTTATCAAATTAACCAGGGAGGAAAAAAATGAAACTAAAGAAGGTCTTAGGTGTATCTTTTGTGGCTCTTTTAGTTACGGCCGGCTTAGTCTCTTGCGGTGAACCTGCTACTGAAATAACTGGTGTAAGTATTTCAAATAAGGCAACACTCAGCACTGACTTATATCTACAAGATACACGCATCTTGGAATTCAATTTGTCTGCTGTTAAAGACAATAAAGATTTTGACATTACATTTGCCGATGCCATTGAGAAGGAATATGTAAAACTCTATTCTTCTGATGAAGCAAAAGTCAGTGTCGACAAAGAAGGAAAAGTTACTGCATTAGCAACTGGAGAAGCAACAATCACGGTTGAATCAACAAAAGACAGTACAGTTTCCGATAGCATCAAATTCACAGTTTTTGATAGAAGTGTAGTAGTTGATTCAGTAACTATTTCAAATGAAGGTGTATTCGCACCTAATATGGCGATCAATACAGTCAAGACTCTTGAATTAGCGTTAACTGCCCATTCAGGTAGAAATGATTCAGTTACTTTGACTGCTGCTGATGCTATTACTCAAAAACTAATTTCAGTTAAAGCCGAAGACGCTGCCATTCTTGAAGTAGATGGATTAAGCATTAAAGCCAAAGCTGAAGGAACTACCAAATTAAAAGTTCTAAGCAAAGACAATGCCACTTTAAAAGAAATCACTGTCAAAGTTGTTGATCGTGTCGAAGGTCAGCCAACAATCAAATTGGTCGCTGAAAAAGAGGGCGGATATACTGCTAGACAAGGGGATTCAATCGAAGTCCCAACTGCAGTTGCCTATGATAAAGATGGTAACGATGTTAGCAACTACATCACTGTAACGAGTGATAAAGATCCAAATGGAGTTTTCGCAAATGATGGGGAATTCTCTTCTAAAGTTGTAGGTGCACAAACCCTAACCTTTACATCCAAAGATAAAGATGGAACTGTTCTTGGATCAAAATCCATCACTGTCAATGTCTATCAAAGAATCTTCACTGATGGCGGTGCTGCCGAGATAACGGTTGAAAATGAAGCTACTGCCCCAGTTGCTAAATCTACAAATACCGGCAATGGATTAAAGGCTTTCTATTTGCCAAGTGGCGCTAGCAAGCAATATTATGCCGAATGGAAGGTCTCAAAGATTTCAAACATCCGCGCGGGCAAGAACATGCTAATTTGCGCTGCCAATATCACAAACGATACCTGTGAGCCAACCGAAAGCATGCCAATGACTTATTTTGGATATAAGCCAAGCGATACCGGCGCCGAACTTGCCAATTCTAAGACAGTAAACAGTTGGAATCTTATGTGGGAACCGAGAATGTGGTCAGCAACAGATATGCTTAACGGCGTAACCACTCTTGATGTCCATAATGGCGATACTAGATTAGGCGTTGCTAGAAATGGCGACAATGTCTATTACTTCCTAAATGGCGCCCTTGCCTATATCGATGTCAATCCAGATCTATTCGAACTTGATTCTAGGCCTGGTATTGCACTTGTCGGTGATGACGAAGTTGCCCCAGATGTAACCTTAAGCGATTTCACAATCCTTGAGGGTGCGGCTGCTGTTGCCAAATTAAACGAAGTCAATCCAGAATCACAATTTAGATACTATTCCCCTTCTTGGGCAAACACCCTTGCTAAACAAGCTGCATCATTCCGAAAGGACGGCTTTACCTATTTAGATAAGATCGCAGATGAGAACATTGGTGGTATTAACGACGCTTTAGTTGTCACCAACGAACTTTACGCCAACACCTTAACCAAGAAGTGGAAAGTATCCTTCGACATGCAAGCCACCAAGTTTGGTGACGGCAACAATTGGGGAAAAGTCACATTTGACTTGCGTTCATTCCATGATAAGGCAGCTGTTACTCAATTATATATTGAACAGTGGCAACGCAACTTTACCGGAGTGGGATTCAACTCTTCTGAAATTGGTGCAGCAAATTCTGATCACTTGACTGAATTCAAGACTGCGCTAGAAGGAACATCCGTCACTGATAAACTCCATTTCGAATTCTCTTGCTATACCGTCGACTTTAACGAGGAAATGTTAGAAGTTAAAGTTTCTACTCTTGGAGAGAATCCTAAGAGTTGGTCAATAAGAAAATCTCTTGCCTATAACGAGGGCTCTAAAGCCAAAGTTAGTTCCCCAAAATATCTCGTTTGGCATTCTCAGAAATGGTCTGGTGTAGTTTCGAATTACTCCTTAACATTTGAAGACGTAGTACCAGAAACCAAATAATCTTCCAACTTGGAAATAATCAACCAGATTAATTCTCCTATTTCCAAGTTAATAAAGGTGGTAGATCTAAAAAATCCGCCACCTTTTTCTTTTTAAGAAAAAAGGGCTATTTTATAAAATGTTAATTTTAATGTTTCTAACAATGTGTGCCATGACTTTAAAATAAAAACGGGAAACAATAAAACATTTAAAGTTTTGTGCCATCTATCTAAGAGGCGAGTATAGTTTCTCACTTAGGAGGAACTTATGAAAAAATCTCTAGGATTATTAGTATCAGGCCTTGCTCTAGCAGGAGTTTTGGCTAGTTGCAATCAAGAAACCACCCCGACTGTAAAAGATGAATACACTTTCACCTACGACTTGAATTATGAAGGGGCACCTGAAAATAGGGTTGTTACCATCAAAGCCAATTCAAGAGCAGGTTATTGGTCTGCTAAAAGAAGCGGATATTCTTTGGACAATTGGTATACAACCAAGGATTTAACTACTGCTTTTGATTTCAAGACACTTATTAATCAAGACACTGTTGTCTATGCAAAATGGAACAAGGAAATCGAAAAGATTCCTGTAACAGTTACCTTTGATTACAATTACGAAGGCAGCATTCCTACAACTGTTTCTGGCTATAAAGGACAAACATTAAGCGAAAGTTTTGCCCCAAATCCAGATAGACTAGGATATGAAGTTGAAGGTTGGTATACCGATAAGGCACTCACGACCAAATTCGTATTCTCTAGCACTGTTCTAGAAGGCGATATTACTTTATATGCCAAATATAATGATGTTTCCAATTTCGAATATGATGGAGAAGGGAATATCAAATACACCAACGTGTCTATTAACGTTGCCTTAAATGATACATGGGTTCTCTCTGATTCGTTTATTAAGACAGCAATAACTAAATTTAATGTTGCCTACAAAGGCAAGATTAAGGTCAATGTTCTTGCAGATACTTCCGATAACACAAGTAAGATAACTGCTAAATTCCATCAAACCAATGTCTTCAACAGGGCATCTGACTATCACTTCATGGAAGATGTATTAAATTTAGCCAAGATTAAGTTTGATGCGGATGATTTTAGTAGAAGTGCCATTGCTGATGCTTATGTTAACGGAAAATTAAAATCCTATCCTCTTGCTCACATTGCTCCTGCTTTAAGCGTTAACAAGAAAATGCTTGCTAAATATTATGCCCCTTATAAGAGCGATGGAACTTTGCCTTCGACTTACCAAGAATTCCATGATGTCATGGTTGCTTATCAAAAAGGCGAAGGAAAAGGCGCTCTTGTTACTGACAATGACTGGACATTCAATGAAAATGGAGCCAATTTGCCATGGTCTCAAAATGATGCAATGCTTTATAAATATGATGCTAAAACCAATAAGTATTATAACGATTTTGCCGATAAAGATGGCAACATTAGTCAAAATGCCCTCAATGCCGCTAAATCAATAATTGAAATATTCTCTCCTGAAGGTGAAATAAAAGCTAACAAGGAGGGTACATTTGGCTCCGGCGTTACCGAAAACTTCGGAAAAGTCAAAACTGGTGATGCCTTGTTTGGACTTGCTTCTACTTATACCTTATTAAATATGGCTTCTGACAATGCTTCTACATTAATAATGCCTGCAACTAACTTATTCAACGTTGGAAACGTTGCAAATGCCAAGGATTTTGTTGGAAACTACTCATTCGCAGTTACCAATACTGGCCCGGCCGATCTTTATAAAAAAGCTGCTGCCGGTGTATTCATTGACTGGTTCTCTAGAAACGCTGAAAAAATAAGTGATTTAGGTGTAGTTCCAGCCCGTAAGTCAATATTTAATGGTTATATGCAAACTTCTGCCAATGAAACTAGCGCTAAAGTTAGAATATTTGCTAAGAGTTTAGATAATTTCATTACTTTACCTGGCAACTTTGCTGAATGGACCGTCTTCAATAATTTGGATAATGGCTATTTCCAAAGTATTGTCGACATGGGCATTTATGATGAAGATTCCGTTAAGTCTATGTTGTCTATGATGGGCGAAAGCATTGGGGCATTAGTTGGATAAAGAGGCGTTTTATGAAGAAAGCAAAATTTATATTTTCCCTTGCCCTGCCTTTATTGCTAGCTTCTTGCGGCGGAGATCCTTCTACAAGTTCTAGTAAGTCTTCGTTTGAAGTTGAAGCAAAAGATAAATGGAGTGTCAAATCCAAAGATGAATCAATAGTCGCGGAAGTAAGCTTGACTGAAAATGGCGAGATTTATTACCAAGTCCAAAAAGATGGCAAGAATGTTGTTAATAGTTCTAGACTAGGAATGCTGTTCCAAGATTTGGATCTCAGCCAATTCCTTACTTTCAAAAACGTTAAGACAAATACAGTTAGTTTCAATTATGATTCCATAACTGGGAAAAGACGTCATAACGAGGTTAGCTATAACGAAATGGTATTAACCTTTAGTGAATACTATTTCAATATTGATGTTACCTTTAGGCTATTTAATGATGGTTATGCCTTCAAATATGATATAAACAAAGCTCTTGAAGATGCCCCTAATACTATTACTTGGACTGATGAATTGACTCAATTTGCTCTTCCAAATAAAAGTAAGACATACGCTATGGCATATAAGCCAAGCGGGAATAACAGCGGATATTATTGGTATTCATACGAAGACTATTTCAACTATAGAAGGAGTGATAGATTAGGAAGCAGTTCATATTCTATGCCGTTCCTATATCAAACTGATGGAATCTATTCCCTTATTACTGAATCTGAATTAATAGGAAGTGGATATCATGGTTCCTTCTTGAAACCTATTTCCGATAATAGCGAGACTATTAAGACTGTCTATCCAAATGCCCATGGTAAGAATCCAGATTATACAGTTGATGTAACTAATGGATTCTCTTCTCCTTGGAGAGTAGGTGTTGTTGGGGACGAAAAAACAATTGTCGAATCCAATTTGGTTGAAGATGTATACGGAGATGTAGATTATTACAAACCTGCAAATTATGACTCTTTAAGCGAAGAAGATAAGAAGACATATGATTATTCTTGGGTCGAACCGGGGTTAAATGCCTGGAACTGGCTATATTATAATGGCTCGATTCCTCAAAATGATTATAGCCTTCATAGAAAATACATCGATTTAGCCAAAGAAATGGGATGGCGTTGGGTTCTTATTGATGGAGGATGGCAAGCTGGAAGAAGCGATTCTGAAATCAAGGAATTAACTAAGTATGCCCATGATAGAAATATCAAGGTTGCTGCTTGGGGAGATGCCTTTAATGAATTCGGTACCGAATATCAGATGCGTTCCAAAGCAAGGAAGTGGAAATCTTTGGGGATTGACGGTCTAAAAGTTGATTTCTGGGACGGACAAAACGCTAATCTAGTTCCTGATGGACAAATGGAAGATAAACAAACCATTGCCCAATATGACACTTTCTATAAAGTAACGGCTGAATATCAATTGGTCGTCAATTGCCATGGGGCTAATAAGCCAACCGGCGAAAGAAGAGTATATCCTCATGTTATTAACCGTGAGGCTATAAGAGGCAATGAATTCAAGTCTGTCAGCACTCAACAAACTGTATTTAACACATTCATTAGATCAATGATTGGACCAAGCGATTTCACCCCTGTAGTAAAGCCGTTTAGGTCTAATATTACAGCAGCTCAACAAATGGCCCTCAACATAATGTATGAATCAGGCACTCCATCGATGGCTGATAAAGAGACTAGGTACACCGAAGCTAACTACAAGGAATTCTTCCAACAACTTCCATGTGTTTGGGATGAAATCAATTACATCGAAGGCAACGTTGAAGAATATGCCGTCTTAGCTAGAAGGAATTATGATAACTGGTGGATTGGGGCGATTTCTTGTCTAGATTCCAAGAAAGAAGTCACTATTAAACTAGATTTCCTTAGTGATGGAGCTTATGAAGCAAAGGTTTATAAAGATAATGGTACAACCGGCGCTTCTAGTACAGTCGACGTTGATGCCTATGAAGTCAAAAAGAACGATACCATTACTATAAATATGGATGCTAATGGCGGAGCTGCCATTAAGTTAATAAAGAAATAATAGGAGATATTATTGATATGAAAAAATTATTATTATCGTCTCTTCCATTTCTAGCAATCTTAGCTAGTTGTGGTGGGCCTAGTTCCTCTTCTAGTGGAACTGATAAGGGGAATTCCATTGCTAACCCATGGTGGTCAACTACTGGTGAATTAGAGAAGAAAGACGGCGAGATTGTTTATGATGAAATAAACATTACACTTGCTACAGTTGTCGCTGGCGAAGACGTCGCTTCCTTTAATAATGTAGTTAAGGCTTTTAATACTGAATATAAAGGCAAGATTACCGTTAATGTTGAAAATATTGGGCAAGATACTTATGAAAAAACAGTTTCTGACCGTATTAGCCAAAATCAAGACGCACCAGATTTGTTGATGTCCCATATCAAAGGTCATGCAACTTTTGCTAAAAACCATATCATCCAACCTATTGATGAAGTTTTGGAACAAACCGGAATTAATTATTCAAAAGTTGATGTCATCAATACCTTGGCTAGTTATAGCGACCTTGGCTATGATGGATATACATTTGATGTACCTGTTGATGCCCAATCCCAAATACTTGTTTATAACAAGCAATTGTTGAAGAAACACAATAACGGGGTCCTTCCTTCATCTAGAGAAGAATTTATTGAAGTTTGCAAAAAGGCAAAACAAGGAGAGGGCAGCGGATTTGTTCCATTTGCCGTTCCAACCTCTGGCACTAGCTTCTTCCAATGGTATTTTGTTAGAACTGCCTTAGCTCAAAACGGATTCAATTTCTTTAATAAAGATAACTACAAGGTTGACTGGGCTTCAAATGCAGATAACCTAGCCGCTTTACAAGCTGCAGTTAAATCAGTCAACAGCATGTTCTATGGGGAAAATGCCATAGCTAACCCAAATCTATCCTATACTACTGGACTTTCTACATTTACTTCTAACAAGGCGTTATTCTTTGCCTATGATCCATGGATGATTGAATCTTTGGTTGCAAAATATGGAAATGATAATGGTGGAAAAACTAGCGCTGAAGTAATGGATAATTATATTGGTGGGGCTTCTATTGCTACCATATTCCAAGAAGATGGTGCTAATCCAAACGCCTATAAGATTTATGGGGACTCCCATGGACTAGCCTTATCTAATTCTGTCACCGATATTACTAAGAAAGCAGCTTGCGTCGAATTTATGAATTTCTTGAATAAAAACGTTGATGCTGGTGTTGAATGGGCCCGCGGTGGACACGTTTCTGCCTCACAACTTATAAGAAATGATGCCGCTTATAAATCAGATTCTTATATCCAAAACTTTACCGAAGGTTTTTATACCGATTTGAATGAATTTGTCTCCGCTGGTGTCACGCCATTCTATGAAACTACTTTTGGCGAACTTGATTCCATGATGGCAAGTTTATTCAAGAACAGTGTTTCCGATGCTGATGTTGCTTCTAAAGCAAGAGGTAGTGAAGATTCCGTCAACCTTGCTATTGATTTCGGTAGCTAATACTTTTTAGGAGAAAATCATGGAGAAGTCACATTCTCAAAAATTTTCGAAAATCCAAGAGATCTTACGACGCTATGGCCTTGCTATAGCGTTCGTAGGGCCTTATCTTTTGTTTTTCATTTTCTTCGGAGTAGTGCCTTTGTTCATGGGTATCGTTATTTCTTTCATGAATTACAACCCATACGACTTAGGTTCTTCTTCTTTTGCAGGCTTTGATAACTATGCCAATTTATTTAGAAGCGATTCTGCTATATCAAGGTTGTTTTGGCCTGCTTTTGGCAAGACTTTGCTATTTGATATTATAGCAGTGCCTTGTTTGATAATTGTTCCTTTGGCTTTTGCTATATTAATCAACAAAAAGCCACCTCTATATAAATTATTTAGGGCAATATTATATCTACCTGCAGTTACTTCAATTACTATCGTAGGTATTATCTTTGGTTCCATCTTTGCTAGTGATAAATCTGGATTAGTAAATTCTTTGTTTGGAACAAATATAGATTTCTTAGGTAATGAAACTAGTAGATGGATAATTATTTTGTTTGTTTCTATTTGGTGGCAAACCGGGCAGAATTTCGTCATATTGTCTGCCGCACTTAGAGACGTACCTAAATCTTTATATGAAGCTTGCGAAATGGATGGGGGAGGCAAGTTTGAGCAATTCATGAAAGTTACCTTGCCAAATATAAAGGGTTCGTTGCAACTATGCATGTTTACAACTTTGATTGGATACATGGGTTTATATGGCCAACCTTATACATTGTTTGGAACAACCAATAAACCAACTTTAACAAATCCTCAGACTCCAATGATTTTGATTCAGACATTCATATCTTCAACATCGTTTGCATCAAAAACAGGTGCCATATCTGCTTTGGCTGTTTTCTTCGGATTATTTGTAATGATATTCTCCCTTATTCAAAAGATTGTCATGAAAGATAGGAAAGGAGGTAATACTCGTGAAAAGCAATTTAATACGTTCTCCGCTATCCAAGAGCGAAAGACAAACTAGGAAAGAAAAGATTATTTCCTTTGTAATTTTGCTTGTCGTTTGTCTTTTCTGGGTGTTGCCATTTATCTATTTGTTCGGCACTTCCTTGAAAGATGAAGCTTCTTTGATGTCTGGAAAGCCTACAATTCTTCCTGAGCCAGGGCATTGGACTTTTGAACATTACCTTGGATTCTTAAATACATCTAACCATGGTCGTATTGATAACTTGCCAATCTGGATGATCAATTCTCTTGTGGTTACTTCCTTAACAGTAATTCTTACCCTTTTAGTAGATACTTTGGCGGCCTATGCCCTTGTATTCTTTAATTTTAAGGGAAAGAATTTAATCCTTGCCATATTGATTGTCTTCATGACTATTCCAGGTGTCATCGGAACTACTCCTTTGTATTCGATGTTTGTTTCAATTGGAAAAGCAACTGGATTAAGTAGTGTTACCTTATTTAATTTAAAAAGTGTCGTAAACGGGGTTGAATCGACGGAAAAAATTTACCTTTACCCGTATTTGTGGCTTATTGCTCCAGGGGTAGGGGGAGTATTCAATTTATTGCTAATGAAGAATTTCTTCGATTCTATTCCTAGGGACATCATTGAAAGTGCGAAAAGCGATGGTGCGAGTGACTTGCTTATATTTAGAAGGATAGTCTTGCCATTGGCACGTTCTACTGTCTTATTAATCGTATTATTTACATTTGTTGGGTCTTGGAATGACTTAATGTGGCCTCAACTTATTATAGGTGGCAAGACATTGAACATGACTATCAATGTTGCTCTTGTTGCATATACGGGCGGGGTTAATTCCTGGAGCTTGAAAGCTGCCCAATCTGCAGCAGGCATGTTTGCTTTGCTACCAATTCTAATAGTCTTCATCATTGTCCAGGATAAGATGATTGATGGACTTGCTAATACAGGGGTAAAAAGATAAAGAGGTTTTATTATGGAAAAAGAATGCAAAATAAATGAAACCATAGTTGAAAACGGCGATTTGGAAAGGGCTAAAAAGTCTTTTATCTCCATCCAAAACCTTGAAAAGGTCTATCCAAATGGGGCCAAGGCGGTATTCAATTTCAATTTGGATATCCAAAGAAATGAATTCATTGTCATTGTTGGTCCTTCTGGTTGTGGTAAGACTACGACTTTAAGGATGATTGCGGGTCTAGAAGATATTTCTAGTGGTAGTGTTTATATCAATAATGAATTTGTTAATTATAAGCCTAGCAAAGACCGTAACATTGCCATTGTTTTCCAAAGCTATGCTCTTTATCCACAGATGTCTGTCTACGATAACATCTCTTTCCCTTTGACTATCAATAAATATAAATTCCCGGTAGTCAGGAAGAAACTCAAGGGCTTGATAGAAGTACGTAATATACTTACCAGCAAATCTTTTATCGATATAGTTAAGATTATTCACCAAGCTAAAAAAGATGCAATGCAAGGCATGCTAAAGCCATACGAAGCTTTATCTCAAACTCTTGATCTTTCTATAATAGGTGGGGAGATTTTATTTAATTTAGGATTCCCTGGTCATCTAGATCCAGTTTTGAACGACAAAGAGAAATGCGAAGAATTACTTTCTTCTTATTTATCTAATATAGATATAGAGATTGCTAAGGAAAAAGAAGACATAGCCAAAAATAACATTATTCTAAATGACCAATATGAATATCTAGATAAAGATGGCAATGTCGAAATGGTCGATAGGAAAATGGACAAATATGAAATCAGGGAAAGGGTATTTAGCGCCGCTAAAGTACTTGACCTTGGTCCATATCTAGGACGTCTTCCTAAAGAATTATCTGGTGGCCAAATGCAAAGAGTTGCCTTGGGCAGAGCTATTGTTAAAAACGTTCCTTTATTCTTGATGGACGAACCTTTGTCTAACCTAGATGCCAAACTTAGGTTAAACATGAGAAGTGAGATTGTTAAGATCCATAATCGTATAAATACAACTACAATCTATGTTACCCATGACCAGACAGAAGCCATGACTATGGCAACTAGAATTGTTGTCATGTCAAAAGGATTTGTCCAACAAATAGATACCCCAAGTGAAATATATAATAATCCTAAGAATTTATTTGTTGCTAAGT
>URTN01000010.1 GCA_900550795.1 uncultured Mollicutes bacterium | reverse complement strand
TATATACAAAAACAATAAAGAAGAAATGACTTAAAAATATGGAAGTATAAAAAATTAATGGAGAAAAAACAACCGATCATAGAATTAAAACACATCAAAAAAGATTATTACGTTAATAAAAAGCCCTTCACTGCAATAAAGGACTTGTCTTTGGTTTTCCCTAAAAAAGGATTCGTTGCTATACTAGGTGAATCTGGATGTGGCAAATCCACTTTGCTTAATATTTTAGGCGGATTAGACCGTTATACATCTGGTGATTTACTAATTAATGGTGTATCTACTAAACAATTTAATGATGCAGATTGGGATAAATATAGGAATACCCAGGTAGGCTTTATATTCCAAAGCTATAATTTGATTTCGCATTTTAATTTGCTTCAAAATGTTGAAGTTCCTTTAAAACTAGCGGGTATCAACCAAAAAGAACGAGAAGAAAGGGCCAAAGCCGCTTTAGAAAAAGTAGGATTAGGAGACTCACTCCACAAGATTCCTAATCAATTATCTGGAGGGCAACAGCAAAGAGTTGCAATAGCTAGAGCCTTAATAAATAATCCAAGCATTATTCTTGCCGATGAACCTACAGGTGCTTTAGATTCTGCAACTTCCATTCAAGTAATGGAACTAATTAAAGAAGCAGGAAAAGAATGCTGTGTCATCATGGTTACACATAATGAAAAACTAGCAAAGAAATATGCGGATAGAATAATAACCATGAGTGATGGAGAAGCGATTTCGGATACTTCTCCTATTGAAGTCGGTGTTGAAATAGAAAAACCAAAAACAAAAGAAAAAAGAACCGGCATGTCTTTTGTTTCGGCTCTTCACTCCTCTTTTAAAAACGTCTTAACAAAGAAAACCAGGACTGCGTTGACTGCAGTTGCTTGTTCTTTTGGTATTATTGGGGTTGCCCTAGTTTTAGCTACTAGCAATGGCTTTTCTTTATATGTAAAAGATGTAGAAACTTCTGTTGCTTCTAGCGTTCCTATTACTATTTCCCCTACCGTAGTTTCTTATAAATCAAATAACCAAGATTCATATACTAGGGCTGATGAATTCCCTAAAGACAATAACATCAGGGTTTACGATTCTTCCTCTTCTAGCTACGTAGTTCATCAAAATACATTTACCAAAGAATATATAGATGCCTTAAAGGCTACTATGACTGATAAAAATAATCCTGCTTATGGAACTGTTATGTCAGTTATGGAAAATAGGAATGGCTTAGATTTCCATTTCCTTACAAAAGATGGGATGGATGAAACTGCTAAGGTTACTTCAATAAATCAATATGCCTCTGCTTCCTCTTTAGGGGCTATGGTATCTTCTGTCACATCTTTGCCGACAACAATTATCCATGAATTATATGGAGACGAAGAATCTCTTTCTAGCATGTATGATGTAATTGATGGCAAATTTCCTGAAAATGATAACGAATTGGTTTTAGTCGTAGATAGATATAACCGCGTTGATTTCTCCACCTTGAAAAAACTAGGTGTTTTTCCTTCTAATTCAACTTATGAAACCTTGGATGCGAATGAAAAACAAATTAGTTTCTCTTCTTTGATTTATGATGGAGAAGGCGATAACGAATATAAGGAATATAAGTGCTATACAAACTCCTCTTATTATAAAAAATCAATGGAAACCAAAATCATTGCCAAGGTTCCTTCCTATAAGAACATTAAGCTAGAAATGAATGGGGAGAACTCCAAGTTTGTCGGTGAGGAAGACGAAACCGAAATAATTAGGTATAAGACAGTTGATGATTATGATGAAGTTTATAACAATGACGAATATTACAATCCTATAAAATGCAAAATCGTTGGGGTTTTGCGCCCAACAAAGGAATCTTATCTTACTTTAATGCCTTCATCTCTAGCTTATTTGCCAGGCTTAAAAGAAACAATGGCAAAAGATTATTCTGAAGGTGGAGCTGGCTATAATCTTGCGCAAGAACAAAAAGATAACTGGTATGTTCCTAGGCATGTTTCTAAAAATGCAAATGATCCTAAAAACGCTAGTAACGATGGTATCGAATCTTTAAATGCTTCTTTAAAAACCTTGATGAAGTCTTATTCAGAAAAAGAAGATGGGGAAGCCACTATATCAACAAACACTCTTTCTACTTTGTTTAATAATGTTGCTAGATATCAAAATATCTTCTGTATAAAGCAAATGAATGAATCGGGTAAATATACGTACATTGCTCCTTCTTCAAACCCAAAATCATATTTATCATGGTGCCAATCCTATGGGGCAACGTTTAACCAACTAGAAATCAATAACGATTCAAACAACGCAGCGCTGTTCTTGCTCATGCTAACCGGCGGAGAATTCTTCTCCAAGAATAGCGAATCTAATTTTGTTGATGTAATGGCTTTGGCCAATTCTTATTCGTTAATTACTTCGGTACTAGTTTTCCCAAAGAGTTTATCTAGTAAAGACGTATTACTTAGATACATGGATTCGTTAAACGAAGGAAAGCGTGATTCCGAAAAGATAGTCTATAGCGACATTATGTCTGATTTTACAGGTTCATTGGGAACAATGATTAATGTTATATCGGCAGTTTTGATTGTTTTTGCTTCTATTTCTTTGGTTGTTTCTTCTGTTATGACTGCGATTATTACTTATGTTTCGGTTGTTGAAAGGACAAAAGAAATCGGAATACTTAGGGCATGTGGGGCAAGAAAGAAAGACGTAGGTCGATTGTTTGAAGCCGAATGTGTGATTATTGGGTTAGTTGCTGGGCTTATCGGAGTCTTGTTTACTGTTTTGGCTTGCATCCCAATTAATGCAATTATTGATTATAAGTTCCCAGGGAACAACTTGTCTTCTATAGCCAAGCTCAATCCGTTGCATGCTTTCATTTTACTT
The DNA here is from genome assembly GCA_900550795.1 of uncultured Mollicutes bacterium. Lineage (GTDB taxonomy): Bacteria > Bacillota_I > Bacilli_A > RFN20 > CAG-826 > Alloenteromonas. Next base: position 8,848 of record URTN01000010.1, on the reverse strand, counting down.
GCCTTGTCTATTTTGCTTTCATATTTAAGCGGTCTAATTCCGTCAAGAATGGCCGCGAATAAAGACCCAGTTACATGTTTAAGGAGTGATCAATGAAAAAGACTACAAAGAAATTAAATGAATTGATTGCTTCCGCTATTCCTTATGAAGTGGATCCTAGTGTTGGGTTAAACAAAACCCAGGTTGATGAAAGAAAAAAATCAGGTTTAGTCAATAAAGTAAGCAAACAAGTTACAAAGACTTATCCTCAGATTCTTTTTGATAATTTATTCAATTTCTTAAACATCATTTTGTTTGTTGTTTTTATTTTGATGCTGCTAGCTAGATTATCCTTTTCTCATTATTTCTTCATCATAATATTGGGCGCGAATATATTTATCGGAATTGCCCAGGACATAAATGCTAGAAGGATGGTTGATAAGCTACGTATTGTAACTGATCCAAAAGCCAAAATAATTAGGGGAGGAGTTGAAATAGAGACTTCCGCAAGTGAAGTTGTTCTTTCTGACATTATCAAGCTTTCTAGCGGAGACAAAATATCTGCAGATAGTGTTGTTAGAGAAGGCGAGATTGCAGTCGATGAATCTTTGTTGACTGGGGAATCCATACCTGTAAAAAAGAAAAAGGGCGACCCCATATATGCAGGAACTTTCCTTACAAAGGGTAACTGCCTTGCTGAAGTTGTTAAAGTTGGCTCTGCTAATTATGATGAAACATTAAGAACAAACGCATCAAAATTCGACCGTCCAAATTCTGAAATAAAAAGATCAATCAATTCGATTGTCCTGACCTGCGGTATCTTATCAATTTGCTTTGGGGCAACCCAGTTTATTACTTTTACCATACAAAAGATTAGTGAGGGGTTCTCATTTAACCAAATATATGGAAGCATGAATCCTGATTTGGCTAGGCTTATAGCTTCAGTTTCAGGTTCAATTGTCGCGATGCTTCCGACTGGTATGTTCCTTCTTACTTCATTAACTTTGGCAGTCGGAGTTATTACTCTAGGAAAGAAAAGAGTTTTGGTGCAGCAACTCTATTGTATTGAAATGCTAGCTAGGGTCGATATGCTTTGCTTAGATAAAACAGGGACATTAACAGATGGAACGATGAAATTAATTGAAGTCATTCCCGTTGGTAAAAACACGCAGACCAGCGAGATTGGGTATTTAGTTTCATCTATTCTTCATTTTACGCGTGATTCAAATCCAACCGCACAAGCTTTAATTGAAGAATTCGGTTCTTCTTGCCATGAACAAATGCTTGAGTGCATTCCTTTTGATTCCGAGCTTAAATATTCGGCAGTTTCTTTAATTGATGAAGGCAGTTATGTATTTGGAGCATACGGGTTTGTTCCTACGAAAGAAGATCCTGAAATAAAAGCCTTGATAGCTTCTAAAGCTAGCGAAGGTAATAGATGTCTAGTAGTTGCCAGAAATAAGAAAGCAATAAAAAATGGCAAGGTTCCTGATGGATGTGAAATCATTGGAGTCCTTGTTCTTTCCGACCACATAAAAGATGACGCCGAGGCGAATATAAAATGGTTTATCGATTCTGGTGTCGAGATTAGAGTTATTTCGGGAGATGATCCTGTTACGGTTTCTGAAATTGCTAAAAAGGTTGGAGTACCAAATGCGAACAAATGCATTTCTTTAGAAGGAAAGTCATTAGACGAAACTGCTGCCCTTGCTCCAATTTATAGTGTATTCGGCAGGGTGAGTCCGGAACAAAAGGCTGTTTTAATAAATACCTATAAACAAATGGGTAACAAAGTCGCAATGACTGGTGATGGAGTTAATGATATCTTGGCTTTAAAGGTTGCGGATTGCTCTATTGCGATGGCAAGCGGCTCTGAAGCCGCAAGAAGCGTTTCCCATTTAGTCGCACTTGATTCAGATTTCTCTAGGCTCCCGGATGTAGTATTCCAAGGGAGACGTGTAATCAATAACTTACAAAGAACATGTTCTGTATTTGTTACAAAAACCATGTTCGCTATAGTCCTTTCCTTTATCTTCATCATTTCCATGTTTGTTAACGGAATGGGCTATCCATTTAATACAGCGAATATGTTTATTTGGGAATTTATTAGCATAGGTATTGCTTCCTTTTTCCTTGCTTTGCAACCTTCTAATGAAAAACTACAAGGTTCATTCCTTAAAAACATATTAGTAAGAGCGTTCCCTGCAGGGTTAACAGAAATAATAGCTGCTACGATTCCGTTTGTTATATATTTGATTTGGCCAAACGCATTCACTACTTCTACTAACCCTGATTTCTATTGGATGGCAACTTGCACGTGCGCAGTAGTTTCCTTTACCTTAATTTCTTTTGTATCCTTATTTAGAATCTGTGTTCCGCTTAATAGATATAGGACTATTTTATTTGTTGCTCTTTCTATTTTGGGGATATTGATATTTGGTTGTGATATAGGACTATACTTTACAAGAGGGAAAACATTTAGTCCTATATTGGCCCTCTCTTGGGGAAAATTATCTTGGGGTTTTTATCTAACAACGGCCTTAAATGTAATTATTTTTGGCTCTCTATATTTCTTATTGGATAAGAGGGTTGTAAAATGGATTGAAAGCATTGGAGAAGAATGATGAAAATAAGTCTAAGAGTAGCAAAAGCACTTGCAAACAAAGAACCGGTAGTCGCACTTGAGTCTACGATTATATCACACGGGATGCCTTATCCTAAAAATGTTGAGACAGCCTTGTTGGTAGAAAAAACAATAGAAGATAATGGAGCTATTCCTGCAACAATCGGAATTATTGATGGCGAGATTGTAGTCGGGATGAGCCATGATGAAATTGAGGAATTTGGCAAGAAAAAAGGAATTGCTAAAGTTTCAAAAAGAGACTTGCCAATTGTAGTAGCCAAAAAAATGTGGGGTGCCACCACTGTATCCGCTACTATGCTAATTGCACATATGGCTGGTATTGAAATATTCGTTACTGGCGGCATCGGGGGTGTTCATCGCGGAGCTGAATCCACTTTCGATATTTCCCGTGACCTAAAAGAATTAGGGGAAGTCGATGTTGCTGTTATTTGCTCTGGGGCTAAAGCAATACTTGATATCCCAAAGACTTTAGAATATCTAGAAACCGAAGGAGTTACCATTCTTTCTAATAAGGAAAAGAGCTTTGCTAATTTCTACTCTTCTTCTAGTTCTTACCCGGTTGATTATGCGTTTACTTCTGCTAAAGAAGCCGCCTCGATTATCAAGGCTAAACGTGACTTGGAATTAGAGGGTGGTATTTTGATTTCTAACCCAGTTCCAGAAGAATATTCGTTACCTCATGATTATATTGATTCGATTGTTGATCAAGCTGTCAAGGAAAGCAAAGAGCAAGGAATCAAAGGTAAGGATGTCACTCCTTTCCTTTTGAAGCGTATTGTTGAATTAACTGGTGGCAAATCACTTGAATCCAATATAGCCCTTATATTGAATAATGCTAAATTAGGTGCAAATATAGCCAAGGAATATTCCTCTTTAATCAAATGATTACCGAATCAAAACTCAAATATGCCTTGAAGCAGATGATGGAAGATATCCCTTTGGAGGATATCAATGTCACTGCACTTTGCCAAAAGTGTGGATGTCATAGACAGACTTTTTACTATCATTATCAAGATATATATGATTTGATTGCGGCTATTTTCCTTAATGAAGATTTAGAGAAGGTAAACCAATGCAAGGATGTTAAATCTACCCTTAAGGCATTCCTTCAATACGTAAAAGACAATTTTACTTTCTTACGTTCCACCTATAATTCGGCCGCTAGAGATCTAACCGATGATTTTATATTTGGAAAACTAAATGCCAAATTATTGTCCTTATGGACTAAAGAAAACGAAGGCAAGGAACTTAAAAAAGATGGATATAGGAATGCTGCTAGGCGTTTTGCCCATATAGTTTCTGACGAATTTGGGTATTGTTTCAAAGATCCTAAACTAACTCCTGAAAAATTCTCCAAGAAGATGAATAAATTTATTGATAATTCAATGAGCATCATCCTTCCTGCGATTATGAATTTATCTAAAAAAGAAGAATCTAAATAACTTTTATAATCCAATTATCAATATAGGTATTTTTTTCTTTTGTATTTTTCTTTAACATTAAGTTAACTTACGGAGGTTAGTTATGAAGAAGAATATATTTTTGCTAATTGGTTTATTGCCTTTGGCTTTAGGGTGCGGACGTTCATCTAGCGAAGAAAGCAAAACGATAGATACAGGTAGCGAAGAAATTTCATCTACCCCTTCTAGCGAAACAACTTCTTCCACCCCTTCAATTCATGAACATACATTTGAAGATAAATGGACATATGATGAAGAATATCATTACCATAAGTCTAATTGCGGCCATGATGTAGTTAGTGATAAAGAACCCCATTCTTTTGTTTCCACGGTTACTAATCCAACGTTTGAAGAAGAAGGATATACGACCCATGTATGCAAATGTGGCTATTCTTATGTTGATAGCAAGACTAATAAACTAGAACATAATTATTCTTTAGCCTGGTCAAGCGATGGGCGTACCCACTGGCATGCCTGTATCGATACGGGATATGAGCATTTAAAGAAAGATGAAGCAAAACACATCTTTAACATCAATGAAGATAATTCTCTGGAGATGGAATGTGTTATATGCAAGAAAAAAGGTGGGATACAAGAAATTAACGCGTTGAGATATAGCCTATTTGATTTCGAAAGCGAAATAGACGGGGTTAAATACACGCAAGCCTATACTGTTTTAAATTCTATAAATATCAACTGCAAAGAAATAATAATCCCTTCCTTCTATAATTCTCTACCTGTAGTTTCTATTGAAAACGAAGCTTTTTCAAATCGCAGCTCCCTTGTTTCTCTATTCATTTCAAATAACATTAGTTCAATCGGAATTAAATTGATTTGCTTTTCTAAAGTTGTTTCTTCTATTGAAGTAGATTCTAGAAACAAGACTTTTGATTCAAGGAATAATTCTAATTCAGTTATAAAGACAATAGATGATTCACTAGTTTTAGGGTGCAAGGATAGCGTTATTCCGAGTAGCGTTACTTCAATTGGAGATTATGCTTTCTATGGTTGCACTGGGCTAGAAGAAATTTCTCTTCAAGATAATATAACTTCTATAGGTACTGGATCGTTCCAATATTGTGAATCATTATCTTCCGTTTTGTTTGGTAAAAATCTTACTTCGATTGGAATGATTGCTTTTTGTGAATGTGGTGTCTTAAGCCAAATAACATTGCCAGATAACTTAGTTAGTTTAGGGGCTGGGGCTTTTAGCTTCTGCGCCTCGTTATCCACTGCTGTTATTCCTGATAAAGTGACTTCTATCGGGGCTGAAACATTTAGGGGTTGTTCTTCTTTGTCTGCAGTTAAGATTGGCAAAAACGTTACTTCTATCGGTGAAAGAGCATTTGCAAATTGCAAATTGATTACATCTATCAGCCTTCCTGAAGGACTTACTAATATTTGGAATTATGCATTTAGCGAATGTAAGGCTCTTAAATCTATTAGTTTACCCAGCACTCTTATTGGTATCGGGGATTATGCTTTTCAATATTGCAAAGTATTAAAAGATATCAGTTTACCTTCAGGATTAATATCAATTGGAAAGTTTGCTTTTAACCAATGCGATGCGTTTAATTCACCTATCCCAACTAGCGTTACTTCTATTGATGAGAACGCTTTCTATTGTTGCTTGTCTTTAGCTTCGATTGTTATTCCTAGCGGAGTTAAAACAATTGGAAATTCAGCTTTCTCTAGTTGTTCTAATTTAACTACTGTCACCATCCAAGAAGGGGTAACTTCTATTGGATTTAGTTGTTTCTCCCAATGCGTCTCTCTTACTACAATAGTAATTCCATCCACTGTTGCTCCTACTTCCATCGGTATGTGGGCATTTAATAACTGCAAGGCAGTCAAATATTGTTATGTTAACTGGACTGATACAAGCAAAACCATTAATGACGTGCCATCATCTAGTATGTATTACTATTCAGAAACCGAACCAAGCGAAGTAGATTTAAAATCCCATAACTATTGGCATTATGTTGAAGAAACTCCTACCATTTGGAAATTAGCCACAAAGTAAGCATTAAAAATAAAGATAAAAACCGCTACATAGATAATAACAATTGTATATAACATAGTTAGGCGTCAAAGTTCGGAGGTTGTTATATGGAGCAAAAAGAAAGAGTGTTGACTGTAGCGATTATTGGAGCGGGTTCCCGTGGGGCTGATTCTTATGGAAAAGCAATGAAAGAAGACCCTAGATATAAAATTGTTTCTGCTTGTGACAAAAGGCAAGTAAAACTAGATGCGGTCAAAGAACGTTTTGGAGTAAGTGATGATAATCTTTTCCTAGATGAAAAGGATTTCTTTGCTAAAAAAAGAGCGGATATCTGTATAGTGGCTACCCAAGATAAAGATCATGTCCGCCACTGCATCTCCGCTTTAAAGCTTGGCTATGATGTTCTTCTAGAAAAACCTATCACAGATTCAAAAGAAGAATGCCAAAAACTTCTTGCTGCTCAAAAGCAATATGGTGGCAAAGTTGTAGTTTGCCATGTTCTTAGATATGCGCAAGCTTTCTTAGCTGCCTCCAAGATAATTGATGAAGGCAAGATAGGCAAATTAATAGATATTCAAGCGATTGAACAAGTTGCTTTCTGGCATCAAGCCCATAGTTATGTACGTGGAAATTGGAGAAGAAGCGAAGACACCTCTCCAATGATTATGGCCAAATGCTGTCATGACATGGACTTGCTTCAATTCTATGCAAAATCTAAATTCAAGACAGTTTCTTCTATAGGGAGCCTTAGTTTCTTCAAGAAGGAAAACCAACCGAAAGGCGCAGCTGACCATTGCAAGGATTGCCCTTATTTACATAGCTGCCCATATAGTGCCGAAAAGATTTATGTCGATTGGTGGGTTAGAAATGGACGTCCAAAGACTATGTGGCCAATGAATGTAGTTTGTAGCGATGAAATTCTTACCGAAGAAGGAATAAGGAAAGCATATGAAAACGGGCCTTATGGACGTTGCGTATTTGTTTGTGATAATGATGTAGTTGATCACCAAGAAACTAATATCCTTTTTGAAAATGGGGTTACTGCTAATTTGTGCATGACTGCTTTTACTGGTGATGCCGGACGTATTTATAGATTCCACGGCAGCATGGGTGAATTAGATTTAAACGAAGAGAAACAATGCTTGGTTTTGAAAGTATATGATAAACCGACTGAAACAATTCCATTCAAAGCACTTCCTGATGTTTCTGGAGGGCATGGTGGAGGAGATACCGGGTTAGTTAACGCCTTATATGATGTCGTGACTGGTAAAAAGGAAGCTAGCACTGCATTAGAAAGTTCATTAGAATCCCACTTGATGGCTATTGCTGCTGAAGAAAGTAGACTTCAAGATGGAAAGATGATTAAAAGAGGAGAATAGACTAGAAGAGAGCCGTGTCTAAAAAGATTGGCTCTTTTTTTGATGAAAATAATGATAAAATGGTGGATGGAGAGGTGCTGATCAATGCATTATATTGCCACGGAAGTAAGGTTTTTAGAAGACGTAACTATTGAGGTGTCTTTTCAAGATGGAAAAGTCGTCAGGTATAATATGTCTTCAATGTTTTCTAAGTATCCTCAGTTAATAGAGTTGAAGAAAAATCGTAAACTTTTCGAGAGTGGCCATCTTGACCCAGGGGGATATGGCGTCGTTTGGAATGACGAATTGGATTTTGATGCTACAAGCATCTATGAAAACGGCATGATTGTAAAAAATAGACAAGATCGTTTTAATGGTCGAGAGTTGTAACGAAGTGATGTCTATAATCTTCTAATGACTTTTTAAATTAAATGAATATAATAATCTTCGTCGATAAAGTTCGATGCGTTTACCTAGATTTAACAGAACACGTGTGATTGGCTGTTAACAATCACTAGGCAAAATTAATGATAACAAGCACTATTTGCCTACTTCTTAGGGAGGCTTTTTAATGAAAAAGAACGATTTCGCCGCCTTTGTGGCTTATGTCCTAATGTTTGGAATTGCTATTTTGGTTGGTTTAGTTTGGATTAGACCTATTGTTTCTAATGTTGGCAACTCATTGCCAATCAATTCCATATTGTTAGTATTTATTGGAATTGTTGCAGGCATCTTGCTAAATTCCGTCTTAATGGAATTAGGCCACCTATTAGGGGCTAGAATAGGCAAGTATAGGGTTCTTTATTGGTCAATCTTAGGTTTAGGAGTTAAAACTACCAAAGAAGGCAAAAAGAAGTTCGGATATGTTAAATTTGATGGATTAACTGGAGAAACAAAAGTTGCCCCTAAGGATAAAGAAAAATCTAGATTAGGTGCTTATATTTCCTTTCCAATTCTATTCTATCTAATTGAACTTATTGTTTTGGTTGTTTTATTTTCAGTCGGAGCTAATTTAGCTAGAAAAACACCTAGCTTTGGCTGGATTCAAATCCTTTCATTAGTAATTTTGACTGTTGGGGGAATGATAATAATTTATGATTACCTTCCATTTAGACTAGATTCTATAACCGACGGCTATTTAATGATGCTTCTATCTAAGCCAGTCAATAAAGTCGCTTATAACAACATGCTTCTAGCGGAAGAAGCTAGTTTATTAGGAAAAGAACTTCCTGATATCCCAGTTTATGATGAAGTAACTGATTTTACCTATGTCTTAAATAACGTAACCGTATATTCCTTATTATCAAAAGGATCGATAAAAGTCGCTATAAAGATATTGGATAAAGCTATTAATTCAGAAAAAGGTTTATCTAAATCATTAGTTAGAGAAGCAAAGACTTTTAAA
>URTN01000009.1 GCA_900550795.1 uncultured Mollicutes bacterium | reverse complement strand
GCTTTAGGAATACCACTGATAATTATATTTCTTATGAATTAAATCCTGGGGAATATAATTTAACTAGCGTGGCCCCTTATACCATTCAATATCTAAGGGTAGTAGTTATTTCTGGAGTAGTAGAAGTTAATGATGCTGGAGTTATCCTTTTAGAAAACCCGGATTCTTATAGATTAAGATATAAGATAGATGATAAGAAAATAGAAACCATATTAAAGGCTGCAAGAAACACATTCGCATCTAACGCAGTCGACGTCCTTACCGATTGTCCAAGTAGAGAAAGGGCTGGGTGGCTTTGTGATTCCTTTTATACCGGAAGGGCAGAAACCATATTCACTGGATTTAATCTAGTGGAAAGAAATTTCTTGGAGAATTATGCAAATTTTGTCGATGTTAAGGAACTTCCAGAAGGAATGATTCCAATGTGTTATCCTTCTTCTTCAAGTGATAAAATCTTTATCCCTAACTGGGCAATGTTTTATGGAATCGAGCTAGAAGAATATTTTAGGAAGAATGATGATCCTGCTTTGCTTGGAAAATCTTTAATCCAATTGAGGGGTGTAGTGGATTATTTTACTAAATTCGGGAATGAATTTGGCTTATTAGAGAATATTGATGGCTGGATATTTGTTGAATGGAGCGAGGAGAATAATCCTTTATCTACACGTGGGGTAAATTTACCTACAAATATGCTTTATGCTGGATTTCTTTCTAGTGCGGCTCGTCTTTTAAATGACCCAAGCCTAGAAGAAAAAAGTAAGAAGATAAAGCACTTTATTAAAGAAAATGGGTTTAACGGAACTTTCTTTGTTGATAATTTAATTAGAGACGAATCTAATAAATTAATTAAGAATAACCGTATCTCTGAAACCACCCAATATTATGCATTCTATTTCAAAACCGCGACTGTTAAGGAATATCCTGCTTTATTTAATCTCCTTCTAAATGAATTTGGTCCTAGTAGAGATGATAAGAAGATTTATCCAGATATATTCAAATCTAATGTCTTAGTCGGGGATTATTTTAGGATGGAGATATTAATGGAAGAAGGGGAATATTCAAAAGTTTACGAAGAGAGTATCGACTTCTATTACTCCATGGCGATAGAGACATTGACTTTATGGGAAAAGGACTCCAAAACCGATTCTTTAAACCATGGATTTACTAGTTATATTGCTAATGTAATTATTTCTTTATTAACCGGCATAAAAGATATCGATTACAAAAATAAAGTCATTAACATCGCAGGTAATGGATATAGCAAGGATTATGATATTTATATTCCGATTAGGAATGAATATCTTCATATCATACAAAAAGATAATAAGAAAGAAATTGAGTTGCCAGAAGGCTATATATTGATAGAAAAATAGGCTTTTTGTCATTAGAAATAGCCTAGAGTATAAAATTAGGGGTACAAATTGAAAAATAGTACTTGTTAGTTAGCCTTACTTGGGGTATATTTACTAAGCGCTTTTAAGGCGCATGTGGGCCTTTAGCTCAGTTGGTTAGAGCGTGCGCTTGATAAGCGCAAGGTCGATGGTTCGAGCCCATTAAGGCCCACCAATGGACATTAAAGCCCCGTCAAAAGCGGGGCTATTATTGATTATGAAGGGGTGTTTAGCTCAGTGGGAGAGCGCTTCCTTCACACGGAAGAGGTCACTGGTTCGATACCAGTAACACCCACCAATCAAATTGCCGCAATAGCTCAATTGGCAGAGCAACGCACTTGTAATGCGTAGGTTGCTGGTTCAATTCCGGCTTGCGGCACCAGTTAGAACGTTAGGTTTGATTCGAACGAGTCGAACCTTTTTTTGATGCTCTTTTGAAACTTGTTTGTAACATTTGCGTAAGCGTAAAAGATTTCCACAATCGACTTCATGAATAGATTCCCGAATAATCTAGCCAGGAGGTTCGAACATGTTTTGCAACAAATATTTAGAAGAATTCAAAATCGACTTGGTAAAACAGTACTTCAACGGTCGCCCAAGGAAGGACATCTGCAACGAGTTCAGGGTTGCGAAGTCCACCTTTTGGGGTTGGATATGCAAGTATGGCCACATCGTCATGAAGGACTGGGAGGTAAGCGGCGTCGAGAGCGTCGATGGGGAGTATGTCGACATCACCGCCCCGATGAAGAGGGAGGCAACCGAGATGTCCATGATCCAGACGACTAACGAGACAATCAGGATCTTCAAGAACGGTTACTCTATCATCTGCCACATATCGAAGCTGGATGCAGTCATGAGGATTATCAGCAATGATTGACCTGGAATCAATTGACCATATCTACCTCTTTCCGGGAAGTACCGACCTAAGGAAGGGAAGGCATTCACTGGCTCTGCTTGCAAGGAGGATATATTCCGGCGATGGCCTGCACGAGCTCTTCCTCTTCTGCAACAGGAAGAACGAGCTGATAAAAATCTACGAGAAGGATTCCACGGGAGTATGGGTATACATCCGCTCGCTGGATGAGACCAGGTTCCCCTGGCCAAACAGCATTGCAGAGGCCTGCGAAATCAACAAGGCACAGATAAACTGGCTGCTCAAGGGGATGGAATTCAAGAGGTTGGAACGTGCCGGAAAACCATTGGAAAAAGAGCAAAAAAACTTGTATTAAATATGAAAAAAGCTCGATTTGTTCGGGCTTTTTTGATATAATATGAGTATGGAAAAAGCAGTAGGGATCAACGAGGTATCGAAGGAAGAATTGTATAATCTGTACCTCAAGTTGTTGAAGAAGAACGAAAAACTCGAAGCGAAGTTCGCGGCCATGCAGATTGAGCTTGGCGAGAAGAACAAAAAGCTGGAGGAATACAACTTCCAGCTCGCGAAGAGGAACAGGATCATATTCGGCAAAAAAAGGGAAACAAACAAACTATCCCAAAACAAATTCAACGAGGCCGAAGCCAGCAAATCCAGGAAGCCATACAGGAGACGCGATGCGGAAAATACCATGACCAGGGACTTCCTCGAAAGGAATTTCACCGAGGAGATTTCCCTGGATCCCGACGAAATCAGGGACAATCCATCGCTTATCAAGATTGGTGAAGATATAACCTTCAAGATTGAATCGACGCCAGCAAGGCTGAAGATCATCAAGGTAGTCTCCAACAAGTACAAGGACAAGGGGACAGGCAAGATTTACCAAAAGCTTAAGGACGACAAATACCCCCATTCCTTCTGTACCCCGTCATTCGCCTCGGAGGTAGTTACGAACAAGTTTGTCCTTGGGACCCCGTTCTACAGGCAGTCAAAGTACCTGTTCGACGACGGGTTGAACATATCGAGGCAGACACTGTGCAACTACCAGATGAGGACGGCAGAGATAATCAGGCCAATGTATGACTTCCTAGCCAAGAAACTGCTAGCCACGAGCGTCAAGGTCCTTCATGCGGACGAGACGACACTGAGGGTACTCAGCAAGGACAAGTCGAAATGCTATGTATGGCTTTTCAACACGTCTCTCTATGAAAATCCCATCTTTATCTATAGATACTCCGATACCCGTTCCGCCAAGGTTCCCCAGGAATTCCTCAAGGATTATTCAGGATACCTAATAAGCGATTGCTATGCCGGGTACAACAACCTCCCGAACATCGAGAATTCATATTGCTGGGCACATGCAAGGAGGAACTTCATCGACATACTCGATACCTTGTCAGATGAGCAGAAGGCTGGTTCCACATCACAGGAGATAGTCGATGAAATTGATGAAATGTTCGGGATTGAACGTGAATACCGCAAGAAGATGTATACCGCGTCGAGGATAAAAGAACTTCGGAACCAAGGCCCGTTCAGGGAATGCCTGGACAAGATATTCAGGCTTCTGGAAAATGCAAACCCAAGTCCAAAGTCAAGGTTCGAGACTGCCGTCAAATACATACTGGACAGGAAGCAATCATTTTTAAATATATTAAAAGATGGGCATCTTGAGTTGAGCAACAACTCTGCGGAAAGGGGCATCAAGCCTTTCGTGATCGCGAGAAAGAACTTCCTGTTCTCGAATACCGAGAATGGTGCTGAGTCCTCGGTGATGATCTTTTCGATCATACAGACCGCCATTGCCAATGGACTCAAGGCAAGGGATTACCTAGAAAAACTGATAACCGAGATTCCTGAAAACCCAAAGGAAGAGGAACTCGAAAAGCTTTTGCCCTGGAATTTAAAATCCTAATCCGATTTCATCCGAATGGGTTCGAACGGGACAAAATTTACGCTTACACATTTGCTACAAACAAGTTTGGAACTAGTCAAGCCATTGCCGATTGAAATGTCATTGCTTGACATCATATCAGCAAAATTGAAAATGGAAGTATACTCCAATTCTTATGAGAGTTGATTCTGAGCTATTTCACTTTTTATTGTTTTTGCTTTTTAGATGCTTTATTTGGTCAAAAATGATATAGTCTATTTATTAGATAGACTAATTAAATGGTGGATTTATGTACAAAGAATCTTCTCAATGCGAATTAAAAAGAGAATTAATAGATGAAATTAAAAATGAAATGATTGCCTTTTTAAATACTGAAGGCGGAACCATTTTTGTTGGAGTTAATGATGATGGCTCGGTAAATCAAAATTTTGTTAAGCAAAATCAGGATGGCCATCTTTTGACTATTTCTTCTTGGATTCAAGATGCATTTTATCCGATACCATCTTCGTTCGTTAACTTTGGATATAATGAAGACAATGTTTTGAAAATTCAAATAAAAGAAGGAAATAAAAAACCTTATTATCTAAAAGAGAAAGGGCCAAAGCCCTCGGGTGTGTACAAACGTGTAGGCACATCTATTAGAAAATGTAACGAAGATGAAATTTTGAAATTAATAATGGAATCTAATCACTATGATTTTGAATCCGATGTTAGCGAGAACCAATCTTTGACTTTTAGATATTACGACGAATTATGTGACGAAATAAAACTTGAGAACTCTAAAAAGCAAAAAATATCGCTAGGATTAATGAAAGCAGACGGAACCTATACTAACTTGGGATTGTTAATTTCTGATCAATCGCCGATTATGGTCAAAATAGCCGAGTATGATGAACACATGAATTTTAAAATAAAAAAAACATTTAGTGGCTCATTACTAAAAGTTCTTATTGATACTAGGGAACAGTCAAAAAGAATGAATGATGCTTCTGCTGCAATTGATCCGGCTACATGGCAGAGAATTGAAACAAAATCATATCCCGGCGATTCTTTGAGAGAAATCGTTTTAAACGCCTTTTGCCACTCGAACTATTTTATCAGGTCAAATATTAAAATCGAGTTTTATCCTGACAAAGCAAAGATTACAAGTCCAGGTGGCCTTTATAAAACAAGCCTTGATGAGATGCTTAAAGGCGTCCAAACTTATCGTAATGAGAGGCTTGTTCATTTGCTAGATAAATTGGGATTCATCGAGAACTTTGGAACTGGGATTCCAAGAACTTTGGACGCTTATTCAAAATCAAAGAAAAAACCGGAATTTTATGATAGTGAGAATTTCTTTATGGTTTATCTTCCTAACGTTAATTATGTAGAAAGAAATTATGACCAAATAAATGACCAAATAAATGACCAAATAAATGATGCAATCAGCGATCTTGGACTTGAATTAATGAGATTCATCCAAAAAAATCCAGGAGCCAAAGTTCCATCGATGCTTTCGGAGCTAAATAAATCATTCCAAAATTTAACCGCGGATAAGATAAGGAATGTTATTAAAAGGGAAATTAAAAATTATATTGAGTTGCGGGGTTCAAAAAAGACGGGTGGGTACTATATCAAGAAAAACAATTAGTAGCTTTTGCGATTTGCTATAATGTTTTTTCATAAATAAAAGAAGTGTTCGAACTGTTTTATTTAAAAAAACTAAAGCAGGCTAATGAGATTTGGATATGACGTTAAAAACCCCATTTATGTAAACAAAGTGTTTTTATCGGTCGTACTTTCAAAGACAATAAGTGAAATAAAAGAAATTCATTCTAGCTCACTTGCTGTAAAAGCTTTAGCAAAGGATGATGAAACCATATCTATTTTTGAAGAACTAGGTTTTACATATTTAAAAGAAGACGAACAGTTTACATTTATATAAAAGGAAATTGTAAATTGACCTTGCGGTCCCTCAATTGTGCTTGATAGCATTTAAAAACATCTGTTTTTTCCATTTTTTATCGCTTTTAATTTGTTTATTTTGTGTTGTTATTGTTCGCTTTTATGATCTTTTCAAACTTCATCTAGACTTTTAATATAATGAAGTTGAAAAGAAGCGAACCATATGAAGATTTATAACGACATAAAAATCATTAGAACATTGTTAGAATTATCCCAAGATGAGCTTGCAAAAGAAGTAGGGGCTACTTCTCAAGTTATTTATCGTTGGGAAAATAATTTGGCCGAACCAGAAGAGTTCAATGTCGGAAGATTATATACATTAGCTTTCAAAAATAAGATTTATCTAAATAAGCTATATGAGCAAATGTTTAACGATGAATATCAATCAGACTCAAAGGTTCTTTTCCATGGTTCTAAATCTGAAATCGTTGGTGAATTAAGTTTAAATCGTTCAAAAGTTTTTAATGATTTTGGAAACGGGTTTTATTTAGATGAAACATTTGAACAAGCCTCGACTTATATTTCCTATAGTAGTTCGCATAATGTTTATGCTTATAGGCTAGATATAACTGATTTAAATTTTGCTAAGTTTGATGTTTCTTTAGAATGGATGCTTGCAATTGCGTTCTATAGAGGTTGGCTAGATAACTATGAGCAATCAAAGGCAATTATGAAGATATTAGATAAAGTCGGTAAAGCAGATGTGGTAATTGCTCCAATTGCTGATAATCGTATGTTTGATTTAATCGATGATTTTGTTAATGGTAACATCACTGATTTACAATGCATCCATGCCCTTGCGGTCACTAATTTAGGGTTCCAATACGTCATAAAATCAAATAAGGCGTTAGATAAATTAGAATTAATAAAAAGAATGTTTTTAACTACGGCCGAAAAGCTTAAATATTTAGAATTAAGGTTAGAAGAAAGCAAGGCTAAGCTAGATAAAGTAAAACTTGCTAGAAGTGAATATAGGAGCAAAGGTAAATATATAGAAGAGGTCTTGAAATGAAAAAACTCGATTGCAATGACTATTTCCTATGTAAATTCCAAGGTAAAGTATTTGAAAGATCTTTGCTAGAACTAAACTGCAGTTCGCCTGTGTTCATAAGAAGATTCATGAATTCTTCACTCGCACCTGCCTTTGATAACAAAACTATCTTGAATACATCGTTATATATAGATGACATCTTGTATTCTATTGACGAAGAATATGGCCAAACGTCATACGGAAAGACTAGATATGGTCAAGAAGAACTATATTGGATAGGTTATATCTATAGGGTGCTTTGCTTATGTTACAAGAAAACCAGTAAGCAAATTTATAAGTTTTTCCCTTCTAATGAGATAATAAAATATTACTATATTTATCACACCTTTGACCCTGAATATGCCGCGGAAAGAATGATGGAAAATATAGGTTATAACGAAGACTATGACAAAAAGGGTCTAGAATTATTAAAAGAGCTTATTTCAAAAGATAAAGAAGAAGTGAAATAAAACACTTCAGGTTTATCCTTTTTCTTAAAATAAATTAAAAAATATTGATAAAAATTGTCTTATATTTACTATTTTTCAGCAAAAATTTGAGAACAAAATGAAAAACAACTTACTTCTAATCCCAGCTGCTATTCTTCTTGGCGCTTGTAGTGCTAACCCAAATGCAAGTACACCATCAACGGAAGCAAGCTCAACCCCATCCACTGGAGATGTCGTTTTAAGCGACGAATCAACTAACACTACCCAAACTTTAGCAAAAGAAGGATTATCTACTTTCCTAGCTTCTATTGGAAAGAATTCAACCGTAAACGCAACCGTTAAAGAAGATGCAGAAACAACTTCGTTTACTACAGTTTATGATGCTAACGGAATTGCTACTTATGAAAATGGTGCCTTCATCCACGCCCCAAGGAATAGTCGAATTCATTAAAACTGGAAATTCGTATGAAATTGCAGCGGTTGATTCGCCTGTAAATAATCCTGAATTAATTTATGGAGCTTTATTTTATTCGCCTTATGACCTAGTCTCTTTAGGTGAATCTATTTGGAATGATGATTTAACTTCTAATAATGAAGATTTATTCTATGTCATTTCAGGTTTAGCCAATTTATATTCATACCAAGATTATCTAGATTATGAATCTTCTACAGTTACTTTGACTTTAGGGGAAGAGGCTAAATTAGAAGGCACATTGTCTTTTGATGTCATATTCGAAACTTTTACAGTCGAATATAGCTTAACCATCGAAGATATCGGAACTTCAGTTTCTGATGAACTAAATGAATTCAACGCTAACCCAGCAACTATAGTAGCCAAAACTGCTTATTCAGCCGAAGTGCTAGCTTTTTTAGGAAGCAACACCTTGCCTTTTGTTGGGTTTGGATATGGCTTATATGAAGATCTTGATACGGAGTATGGAACATTAAGCTTAACCGATGTAACCGCAGAAGAAGGCATCTTTGCTAAATTTGTTGCGGCTTTAGACACTTCTATCTGGATCAAGGATACTGAAACTTCTGATGAAGAAAATGGATATCTAGCCTACGCAACTGCTGATGGAAACTATTTGTTAGACATCACTTTCTCTAGCGATGCTAAATTAGGTGGCTTAGGCATTTATCCAAATGGATATTTCCAAGTCGATGTCTCTTGCTTTGCTGAATAAAGACTAAATAAATCTATTTCATAAAGGGCCTATATTGATACATGGGTCCTTTATTTTTTATCTTTTTTAGAGAATTTATTAATAAAGAAGGATTCGATTTTATCTGAATATTTATAGGAAATTAAGAATGCTATAATGGCTAATACCCCAACAAGAGCTAAAACTGGTATTCCCCATCCTGAATAAGGGATGAAATTCCCTGACATAAATAATATGGTAGCTAAAATAGAAGTGGCCCTAGTTACTATCTGCATGATTAGAAATACGATGAATTTCATTTTTAATATGCCACATACTGAGCAAAGCAAATCATCAGGAAAAAAAGGGAAAAGAAAAGCAAAGAACATTACTACATTTTGCTTATTTTTTGTCTTTTCCAAAATGGAATCGACTTTTTCTTTTCCTCCTGCTACCCAATTAACAAAAGGCCTTCCTAATAATCTTCCTAGGTAAAATGCTACAATTGAGCCAATCATCATTCCGATATAGGAATATAAAAAGGATTTCCATACCCCAAATAGATAAGTTCCTGCAACAATTGTTATCGAACCTGGAATTGGGATAAATGAAACCTGCAAGAAAGAAATCAATATGAAAAGAAGTGGGGCCAATATGCCAAAAGAAGAAATATATTCCTGTAATTTCTTTTGGTTTCTTAGTTCGTTTAATCCGTATTTTGAATAAAAATAATAGGCTATTGCAAGCAAAATTAAAATAAGTAGGCCTGAAAAATATAACTTTATTATTGTCTTGTTCTTGTCATTTTCCTTCATCTGGCAATGCTATTTCTTTAATGTCATCTTTAACCATTATGTTTAGATCCTTAGGATCACAATCGCAATTCGCTGCTTCTTCTAATGGCAATTTGTAATATAGGGCGGTCGCTGTATCCAATAAATTAAAGGATGAATCATATAATTTTGCTTCTCCTTCAAATATTAGCTTTGTAGATTTTGTTATTTTAGCAACTGCGATTAACTTTTCATTATAAGGTACTGCCTTATGGTATTTGACTTCTAATTTTAAAGTAACCCCCCATACGGTTGGTTCTTTTATCCATATGCCTCTGCCGATTGTTTCATCTAGAATTGCTGCAATCATCCCTCCATGAGTCCTATTTGGATAAGATTGATGCTCGCTTCTAAACGAGAATAAACAGACGACTGAATCATCTTCCATATTATAAAAAGAGGCTTTTACACCTAATGGGTTATCTATCCCACATACAAGGCAATCCTTACTATTTGATTGTTTAGATATGACTTTCATGTAACTAATATTAATCCAACTTTATTTAATTGGTATAATTATTTTTGATTATGAAAGAACCTTTGGCATTTAGAATGAGACCCAAAACCCTTGAAGAGGTTATTGGTCAAATAGATTTGGTAGGACCTTCCTCCTTCTTATATAAATCAAAAGAAAATGGAACTCCTTTTTCTTTTGTCTTATTTGGTCCACCTGGAACTGGGAAGACTACAATAGCAGAGGCCTATGCAAGAAGCTTAGGTATCCATTATATAAATCTAAATGCAGTTACTTGTTCTAAAAAGGATTTAGAATTAGCAAAAGACGAAGCCAAGATATTCCATCCATCTATATTGATTGTTGATGAAATCCATAGACTAGATAAAACAAAACAAGATTATCTTCTTCCTTATGTTGAAAACGGCACTTTCTATTTAATTGGAGCGACTACATCTAATCCTTATATATCTTTATCTAGGGCGATTAGAAGTAGATGTAGGATATTAGAAGTTAAAAGTTTAACTGAAGATGATATTATTGAAGGATTAAATAGAGCGATTATTTCTAAAGATGGACTAAATAATGAATCAATATTTAGCAAGGAATCTTTGTCCTATATTGCTAGATTATCTGGCGGGGATATGAGGTTTGCCCTTAATTTATTAGATATATCTTCTGTCCAATTTGGGTTAAGTAAGAAACATGTAATCAGCCTAGAAGAAGTCGAATCTATTGAAAAGGTCCCTAATATATCTTCTGATAAAGATGAAGAAGAGCATTATGATACAGTTTCCGCTTTACAAAAAAGCATCAGGGGGTGTGATGTCAATGCCGCTTTATATTATTTAGCTAAACTATGTATATCTAATGATTTGGATTCTATTAAAAGAAGGCTATTAGTAACGGCTTATGAAGATATAGGTTTAGCTAATCCAAATGCAGTACTTAGATGCCAAATGGCCATAAAAGCAGCAGAGGAGGTTGGATTTCCTGAAGCTATTATTCCTTTAGGAGACGCAGTAGTAGATCTATGTTTATCCCCTCATTCAAAAGCAGGCTGTTTATCTATTGAATCCGCTATGGATTTTGCTTCTAAAACCCCATTAGAAGTAAAAGATTATCTAAAGCTAACTCCTATAAATATGAAAGAAGAAGATAAATATCCTTATGATAGATCTGATTTATGGGAAAGAATTGAATATCTTCCTGATTCTATTAGGGATAAGAAATTCTATGAACCTAGCTATAATTCAGCTTATGAAAAAGCACTTAATGCAAATTATGAAAGGTTATTAAAACAAGGAAGAACTTCATCTTTATCTAGCTTAAAAAAGAGTAAAAAGTAATGTAACCGCTTTCTATATGCTTAACCCTTGATTGATATCAAATTTTGATTATCATTACTGACCCCTTAAGAAAGGGGTTGTGCGAAAGGAGTTAAGAGAATATGAAAAAATTAGATGAAAACAACAAGCTAGAAAACCTCGCGAATAAGAAATCGCACAAATGGAATTTCAAGAAATTTACGAGAAATCTAGCTTCTTGCTATGTTGATACTGCATTTGATAACATCAGCCAGTATTAATCAATCAAGTTGAGCCATCGTTAGTTAATGCGGTGGCTTTTTTATTCCACTGCATTCATTTATTTATTTGTTAAATGGCTGAATAGCATTAACTGTTGCCAATAGAACATGTTAAACAATCGATTTTTTTGATGAAAATAAGGGTTTGTTCGCACATTATTTTTAATGATTTTTAATCTTATTTCATCTTGTTAACATAAGGTCACAAGG
>URTN01000008.1 GCA_900550795.1 uncultured Mollicutes bacterium | reverse complement strand
GAGAAGAGAATATGAAAAAGAGTTTGTTATTATTGCCTTTACTTGCATTGAATCTATTTGGGTGCGCTGATAATTTTGATGGGACCACAATCCAATTCTGGGGTTGGGGAGAAGAAGGCGAAATTGCAATATTCAAGAACATTGTGAAAACCTATAACAAGGAAAATAAGGACAATATCCGCGTCCAATTTGCCTATCAGCCTAGCACGGGATATGAAGAAAAGCTAACCAATACATTAAGGGCTAAAAATGCTCCTGATATATTTTTTGTCGGTGATAAGCAAATAAAGAATTATGCCGAGCAACGCTGGATCGAGCCATTGACCGACTATATTTCCTCTTCAACTAAAATCGATTTATCCAAGATGTGGAAGTCTGGCATCAATCGATATAGATATAATGTAGAAAATAGGACTAGCAATGAAGAAGATACAATCTATTGCCTGCCAAAAGATTTAGGCCCTTCGGTTATTTTCTATAACAAGAATGCTTTTGAAAAAGTTGGAATTAATTGCATTTCAATAGAAGCAAAAGATAGTAAGGAAGAATATGAAAAGCACGGCTTTTACGAGCCTTTTGGGGAAGATTATTCTAAACCAGCCTATTTCAATAACAAAATATCGATGACCGTTGAAGAAGAACTAGCTTTAGCAAAACGCCTGACAAAATCGATAAACCCTGCCTCTATTACTGATTATGGGTTCTATACCGAGTGGTGGTACAACTACGTTTGGTCAATGGGTGGAGATGTCATTAATGTTGGTGATGACGGATATTATCACTGGACATTAGGAGATAAGACCTTAACGGATTATCTTTATGATGGGAAAAATATCTCTACTTATGATGCATTTAAGCATTTTGTGGATCTCTCGACTGTAGAAAAAGTAATGCCTAAGCCGAATGAAGTATCTTCCAAAGACAAGATTGGCTTATTTGCAATTAGCAAAATGGCGATGTGTGTCGGCATTAGGCCTAATGTTTCTGATTTAAGGAATCTAGACACCAAATTCGAATGGGACGTCGCCCCTTTATCACATTATCAGAAAGCCGATCATGAAAATGAAATAGGATCTATTGGGCATAGCGGTTCAATGGGTTATGGGATTGCTAGGGATTCAAAGCAAGAAAAGAAAGACGCTGCTTTTAAATTCATGGAATATATGGCAGGGGAACAAGGGCAAAAAGATTTGGCGGAATCTGGCTTTTGCGTTGGTAACCAAATTGAATTAGCCAAAGAAATAGTAGCCAAAGAAACACAGCCAAAAAACGCGGAGATATTTGTCGATTATATCGAAAAGCAACGCGGTGGGGACTGGACAATGCTTTCAGATAGCAACTGGATTGACACTTTATGGGCTGGTACTCTTAATGGATCTGTTCTAAGTGGGGATATGAGTCTAGAAACATTCTTTTCCACCTATCAAGGCAAAACTGATGCAATGCTAAAAAATTATGGGCATTTTGGAGACTAAATGAGACTCGAATTAGTAAAAAACCAAAAAACAAATGCATCAAATAAAAGAAGATGCCTAAGGGAAAGGATTTATTGCACTTTCACAGCCCTTTTGCCTTTAATCGGCTTTTGCTTATTTGGTTTTGTCCCGATGCTAATTTCCCTTTGGATTGCTTTTAGGCAGCCTGGTTCAACAGCAGCCCTGGACGAAATGAGCTGGAATGGGGGATTAAATTTCAAGCTAGTCCTAGAAGATCCTAAATTTTGGGTATCCGTTGGAGATACATTGCTAAATTGCCTTGTCACTCCTTTATCAATGGTATTTGGGCTAGTAATTGCCCTTATTGTAAATAATCCAAAATTAAAGGGCAGGACTGCATTCAAGGCTATATTCTTCTTGCCATATGTTTGCTCAGTTGTCGCGACTTCATCAATATGGCAAATGCTATTAAATCCTGAATATGGTCCATTCAATAATTTCCTTTCTAAGCTAGGTATACCTCCAATTAATATCAATAATCCTTCCCAAACTATGCCTATACTAATATTCCTTGGTGTTTGGAGTGGGGTTGGATTTTCAATAATTATGTATTCGGCTGCTTTGACTAATATCGATACCGGTGTAATCGAGGCAAGCAAAATTGATGGGGCGAATGCCTGGGAAAGGTTTTGGCATGTAACTTTCCCTGGGGTAATGCCTGTATCTTTCTTCCTTTTGATTACAGGGGTAATTGGCAACTTGCAGGATTTTACTAGATTCCAATTACTAGTACCTGCCGGAAGCGAAAGAGGGGTAACTGTTGCCTATTACCTATATACAAAGATGACTGAGACTTCATCTGCAACATCCATGGTTTCTGGAATCGGGGTAGCTTCTGCCGCCTCTTGGATTTTGACGCTTATCATCATGTTCATAACTGCTTTCCAATTCATCATCAACAAGAAGCAAGGAGACTCCAGCAAATAATATGAGAGTAGAATATATCAAAAATGGCGATTCTAGCAAACGCAGAATCATGACTACTAAAAAGGAAGAGATTATCCAAAAGATAATTTCCTATGTGGTTTTATCTTTGCTAGCCCTGACTGTAATTATTCCTTTCTATATCCTTATCGTCTCTGCTTTTAAGCCAATGGGCTATATTGGATTCTTGGAAAACCCAAGCCCATTTAGCGGACTAAATCTTAATGGCTTCATCAAGGCTTTCACCGGAGCAGATGCAACTATTGGGGATAATGACATCCCAACTATATTAGTAGGGTTATTAAATACACTGATAATTACTATTCCTTCGACTCTAGGTGGATTATTTATCAGTGCTTTAAGCGCTTATGCTTTTGCAAAAACCAAATTCAAGGGAAGGAATGTTCTCTTCTTCATCATGCTTATTACGACTATGATTCCTGGAATTGTCATGATGACTCCATTGGTAAGTATCTATACAACTCTAGGATTATATAACACCTTATTCCCTTTAATTGTCCCGGGTATGTTCGGGACTGCTGTCTGCGTCTTTTTCCTAAGGCAGTCATTTATGGCGATCCCCGATGATTATATTGATGCGGCTAAATTAGATGGAATCGGCCACTTCCGGATATTTTGGAAGATAGTCGTGCCTATATCATTGCCAAGCCTAGTCTCTCAGGGAATACTTGGATTTGTCGCCGGATATAATGATTATCTAGGACCTCTTCTTTATCTAAAGGGCGATTCCACTTATAACATTACTTTACAAATTGCCCTAGCCAATTTCATGGGAAAATCAATCAATTCATACCAGACATTAATGGCTGCTACGGTTATATCGCTAATCCCGACTGTAGTGATATTCATCGTTTGCCAGAAATTCTTTGTCAAGGGAATAACTAATAGCGGGCTTAAATAATTATGAAAAAGAACAAGATATTTAATTTATTCGGCATTCTCCTCCTTGCTTCTTGCGATGCTATAAATACCGAGACTGATTTTTCTAAAGGCTATAACAAGAATCTTTGGTTCAAGAATGATTTGGAAACCACTTTGGCAGACCCATTCATCCTTTATGAAGATGGATATTATTATATGTATGGGACTAGCGATGAACTCTCTGGGACTGGTTTCTATGTCTATAGGTCTAATAAACTAAATTATTGGGAAAACCTTGGACCGGCATTCCTTTCTGATCCATATTCGTGGTCAAGCGGATCTTTGTGGGCCCCGAATGTATATAAAATCGGTGACAAGTACTATATGTATTACTGCGCCAAGAATTCAAAGGATTTCTCCTCTACTAACTTAAAATATAGAAGAGGAATATCTGTTGCAGTTTCTTCTTCTCCAACTGGCCCATTTAAAGAATATGAAGGATATGATGCAAATGGAAATTATATAACTAGGAATGACCAGGTATTCTTGGATCTAGGATTTGCTGCAATTGATCCATCCATATTTATCGATGATAATGGGGAGATGTATATGTATTTCTCCCAAGACCAATTGGATTCCGAATCCAAATCCTATGGAGTCAAGCTAATCGATCCAGTCACGGCAGACTATTCGACTTTAAAGCCATTATTGCGTGCAGGTTATAAATCGATCAATGATGATGAAATAAATCCAAATCTAAAATGGGAAAGGGGGAGTTCGACTAGATTCTGGAACGAAGCCCCCGAATTATATAAATCCAATGGGAAATATTATTTGACCTACAGCGCAAATTATTATGGGAACATCACCTATGCTGTCGGCTATGCAGTAGGGGATTCCCCTCTAGGAGAATTCGATAAGCCTGCTTCCTTTGAATATGAAAATCAATTATGTGGGGTGCAGGGTTTAGATATCGGCAATGGATGGGACTTCACATCTGGTACTGGCCATCATTGCTTTTTTAAAGCAGGCGATGAATTGATGATAGGCTACCATGCTCACCTTGATAGGGCTAGTGGCTCTTCTAGTAGGGCCTTTGCCATGGATAGAGTCGTCGTTAATGAAGATGGAAGCCTATTTGTCAATGGACCGACCTATTCACTACAACCTCTACCATCTTCTATTTCGGGTTATGAAAATATAGCCTTAAGGGCGAATCTTAGCGGAAGTGGGATTAGCGATATCAATAAATTAAATGATTATAAAATCCCGATGCATATTGCAAATCCAAGAGATTTAGGGCTTGAATATAGTTTTAACCCAGGCTCAAATGAAGTCAAATTACAATGGAACAGGAATTACGACATCTCCGCTATAGCTATATATGGGGGGATGGATAAAGATTACGTTATCGACAAAATAAATATAAAAGTAGGTTCCAAACAATTTAAGAATATTGAACTTAACCATGAATATTATAAGGATTACTTCAATGAATTTAACGAAACTGGATATTTAAGGCCAGGCTCTCCTTATGTTGCTGAATTCGAAAGCATTTCTTCTAATGAGGTAACAGTTAGTTTCTATTCGAATAAAGAGGCCAGGCTATCCGAGATAGTAGTTTTATCAAAAGGAGAGAACAAATAATGAAAAAGGTATTTATTGGATTCCTATTTGCCTCTTCTATTTTATTGACTAGCTGCAACAAAGAATATAGCTATATAAATCCAAATGAACCAGTAACTGATTTGAAGGCAACTCTAGAAGAAGGGGTGAAGATGGATGGAATCGATGATGAATGCTTCTATAAGGAAGACCAAACATTGGATTTCAAATGCGGGATTTATGATGATGTAGACGTTAAGTTCAAGGTTGGGTTCGGTTCGAAAGGCCTACTAGCATTCGCCCATGTCACTAAATCCAATTTCTATGAAGATAGTAGCCTAGATATATTTAAGCAAGATAGCTTTGAGATCTATATCAATCCAAGTACATTCAGGAAAGATTTGACTGCCCAATGCGTCCAGTTTAGGTTATCCCCATTGCTTAGACATGAGACCTGGATTGGGGTAGCAAGCTCTAATTATCCATGGACCAAATATTTTATGAGTATTAATTATGGGACTAGGATATTTGGAGAGATCAATACATCCAAAACCGATAAAAAGGTCGCATCTGCGGTTTGCTATGAATTCTATCTCCCTTATTCTAATCTAGGCTTGGATTATAACCCTGAGGGATTATATATACTTCCTGCCTTGGTTAATGCAAGTGGTTGTATATCCGGGGCCTATAAATGGGATTCATATAACCATATAGGCATGAATGAGCTTGATAAATATCCTTTCTTTGGGAAAAGGGTATATAAAGAGCAAGGGAATAACTTAATCAATACGGATTATACCGACGTTGGTTATGAAGTAATCGACCAAGAAAAAGGCGAGACTACCCAAAAAGGATGTTATGACCAATATGCCAAAATCAATTCCCCTGACTGCAAGGTATTTGAAGCAAAGGTAGAGATAAATTGCATCAAGAGGCTAAATAATGACAAGACACCTAAAGTCGGCCTTGCACTTAGAAATGAAGTAAATACAGTTGGATTCCTTCTTGATCCTAGGGTCAATAAGGATAATTACCAGACTTTGATTGTTAATAGGCTAGGCGATATTTGGGACTGGGAAAATGCTCCTATTGTTTGGGGTGGCAAGCAAAATTATGAAAAAGTCCAGTTAGAGATAATAAGGAATAATCAATCTATATATTTCCTCCAAAATGGGGTTTTGGTCTATAAAAGCAATGCAGACTTATTAAGTAACCTCGATTGCGGGGTATATCTACTTACAATGAATTATTATGCTAGATTCTTCAATATCTCTTATTCATTAGATAATGAAAGGATAAAAAATAGGTGTGATGCCCTTGATTTAGTTAATCTTCCGTTTTCTAGCAACGGCTTTACTATCAATTCCAAAGATAATGTCTCTTCTATAGGTGAGCACGATTCTTATCTAGTTTTGAATTATTATGGCAACCATTATGAATTCAAGGCCAATGTCAAAATAGGGGAGGTGCTGCTTGATGATGATTATCCAAAAATTGGTTTATTAGAGCAAACTAGAGATAAGATCAATTCAATCATGATTGACCCCCATAAAGATCACCTAAACAAAGAACTTTGCTTTGTTAAAGGCAATGTAGATGAATCTAATAGGAACTGGAACTGGGTCGCCTCAACTAAAAAAGACAATCTGGATTTATCTAGCTATATCGAATTAAAGATTATAAGGAACCATAACAATTCAAGTTATTACGTGAATAACGAGCTAATCTATGAAACTTCAAATGGCTTTAAAGATGAGATAAGCAACGTGGGGATGATAACTATGAACCATACGTCAAATTATAAAGATATCAGTTTTACTAATTTAGGAAGTAACGAGGATAAATAAAATGGAAAAGCAAATTGAAAATGTCGATTCAAAAAAAGATATACTAGATTCTTCTATTCTTCCTAATGAAGCTAAAGACAAAGGTGATGTCATTGAGAATTATGTTGCCTTAATAAATATCAACAAATTCTATGGTAAAGATGTCTGGGCGGTTAAGAATTTTAACCTGGAGATTGCCCAATATGAATTCGTGGCTTTTGTTGGCCCTTCTGGATGTGGCAAGTCAACTACATTAAGGATGATTGCTGGATTAGAGGATATATCATCTGGTGAATTATATATCGATGGTTTATATTCAAATGACATAGTCCCCCAAAATAGGGATATCGCGATGGTATTCCAATCCTATTCGCTTTATCCGAATATGTCTGTCTATGACAACATGGCTTTCTCTTTGAAAGTAAAGAAATATTGCAAAGAAGAAATAGATCAAAGAGTAAGGAAGGCTGCCGATATCCTTCAAATCAGCGACTTATTAGATAGGAAGCCAAAAGCCTTGAGCGGAGGGCAAAGGCAACGCGTAGCTTTAGGTAGGGCGGTAGTCAGGGATGCGAAAGTATTCCTAATGGATGAACCTTTATCGAACCTAGATGCCAAGTTAAGGGTATCTACTAGAAGTGAAATCGTAAAATTGCATAAAAGGATAAAAGCAACAACCATCTATGTTACCCATGACCAAATTGAGGCCATGACTATGGCAGACCGTATTGTTGTCATGAATAAAGGATTGATCCAGCAAGTAGGCACCCCATTTGAAATATATCATCACCCATCAAATAAATTTGTCGCCTCCTTTATTGGCTCTCCTGCTATGAATTTCGCTTTGGGGATATATAAAGATGGCAGGATTATATTTAATGATGGATTTACATTTGGCCTATATAAAGAAGAAATATCTAAGCATGATTCTTTCTACAAGAATAGGGAAATGGAATTAAAAGAAAACATAGAGAAAACAAAAGCCAATCTATTTGCCGAAGAAGAATATGTCAATAAACTCAAGGGATTGAAACTAATCCATTATCAGCGTAATAAACATAACAAGAAAATACAGTTAGAAGAAGAATTGTCTAGATATCAATCTGAATTAGATAAGGTAATCGATATCAACAAAGGAAAAGAACACGAGATTATATTCGGCATAAGGCCAGAGGATATAAATCTAACTAGTTCCGATTTCGATTTTGAGAGGAAAATCGATATATCAGAATTGCTTGGAGATGAATATTACCTCCATTTTGCCTTCGGGGGGAATGATTTCCTTTCAAAGGTATCTTTAGAGAAAATTGGAGATCTAAAAGAAAAGAAGCATTTCAAATTCGAACACAAGAAAATCCATATATTCGACAAAGAATCAGAAAGGACAATATTCTAATTATGCATGATCCAATATACCTAGGTACAACTTCTAAAAAGATGAATCCACGCGACCCATATATCTTTTATCATGACGGATATTATTACCATCTATTCGCCAAATACGAAAAACTTTGGATGAAAAGATCTAGCAAGATAGAAAACCTATATGAAGCCGAGCCAGTTCTAGTCTGGGATGAATCTAATCCTAGCTGTAACAAAGAAGTATGGGCACCTGAATTACATATAATAGATGGGGTTTGCTATATATATGTTGCTCTTGATGATGGGGATAATTTCAATCACCGCATGTATTGCTTGTCTAACAATTCAAATAACCCGTTAGATAAATATAAAAACCTAGGTTTGGTGCAAGGATGCGAAGATTATTGGGGAATCGACGGGTCCATCCTTAATTATAATAATGAAAGGTATTTCATATGGTCTGGGTGGGACAATAAAGACAATGTCATCCAAAAGATATTTATAGAGAAAATGGAGACACCTTGGAAATGTAGTGGCAAGAAAGTCGAGTTGTCTAAACCTGAACTAGACTGGGAAAAGTTAGGCTCTGAAGGAAAGAATGACCATCCATTTATAAATGAAGGGCCTTTTGCTATATATGGGGAAAGCCATATCCATATCTGCTATAGCGCCTCTGGAAGTTGGAGCGATGATTATTGCCTTGGGTTACTTACTTTCACCAATGGTGATATATTGGATAAATCAAATTGGGTCAAATCCAAAGAACCTATATTAAAAAGAAATAAGGATGCCCTTGGGCCGGGGCATGCTTCTTTTATCCAAAATTCACCAGATGGGAAATTATATTTTGCCTACCATTTGTTTAATAAAGACTGCAAAGATGGATGGATGGCAACACATGCAGTTATTGATACTTTCTTGATGGTTGATGATTATCCTATATTGCCTAAGGCAGTCAATTTGTATAAGAGGATTCATCAATGAAAAAGATAGCCATTTTAACATTGCCTTTGCTTATGCCTTTATTTGGCTGCAATTCTAATTCTTCCATTTTTTCTAGTCCAAATAGCATAGAACCAAGTCTATGCAACCATGAATATAGCAAGATAGACGTTTTGCCTTCTTTGACTGAAAAAGGATATACAGTAGACAAATGCAAGAAGTGTGGGGAAGAAAAGAATAAATGTTATAACACAGGATTATTCGAGGATGATTCCAAGCTGAATATTTTGTTTATTGGCAATTCCTATACATTCTATACCGATTACAATTACGATAAACCTAACCGAGAAATCGAAAAGACAACATTCATGAAATTCAAGCAAATCGCGAATGCTAATAATATCGATGTGCGTGTAGATTCGGTTACAACTGGTGGATATTCTCTTCTTCAGCATGCAGATACTAGTAATCCTGACGGGGCCAAAGTAGAAGAAAAGCTTTCACATAAAGGGTTTTATGACCTTGTATTCATACAAGAACAATCGATGAATCCATCCATAAAAAGGGAATTGTTTTATGATGGGGTCAGATCAATTTACCAAAAAGTAAAGAATTCCGGAGCCAAAGGAATTCTATATGAAACATGGGGAAGAAAGAAGGAAAGCCCTGATTTAGCTAGATATAATTTTACTAACGAATCCCATACCCAGATAAATATAGCTTCATATCAAGCAATTGCAGAGGAATTAAATATCCCAGTTTGCCATGTCGGGACTGCCTTTTATGATGTCTATACGAATTATAGCAATATCATAAATCTATATGATGCGGATAATTACCATCCTAGCGATTACGGGACTTATCTAATCGCCTATACATTCTATGCATCAGTATTTGGAAGATCCCCAGTCGGATTAAAAGTATTTAATGTCCCTTATGAAGACATACTTCAGCAAGCCGCCTTTGATGCGACTTTTGGCAAGTCTATATTAAAAGATGAATACAAGACGACTTCGCTTGGAATCACTTCTAATCCAAAAGAAGAAGAGAAGATGATTGAAAAAAGAAGTGATGTTCCTTCCTCTTTTATAAAAAGCGAAGTAAATAATGGATTAGGCAATTTTGATATAACTAAAGATGAGAATGGGGTTTATTCATTTGCTAATACATCTAGCAAATCCTCATTGATGTTTAGTAAAAAGCTCTTTAAAGGCTCAGGAAGGATAGATTTTGATATTAAAGTAGATGGGACGTTTAACGGAGCTTCTAACCAGGGAATTGTATTTGCTAATTCAACTAATTCGATAACCTGGAACAAACAAAACGAAAGCTTTTATTCGCTTGGAAGAACTAAAGAAGGCAACATTG
This sequence comes from uncultured Mollicutes bacterium, assembly GCA_900550795.1. Taxonomy (GTDB): domain Bacteria; phylum Bacillota_I; class Bacilli_A; order RFN20; family CAG-826; genus Alloenteromonas. Next base: position 1,630 of record URTN01000008.1, on the reverse strand, counting down.
GCTTGCTAGATATTTATAAAGGGTCATTAGAAAACCAATTATCCAATGGTTCACTTGTTGCTAATCCAATGGGTGATATAAATAAGACTTACCGTATCAGCTTGATTATTGATAGGGACAATAACTGGAATATCAAGTCATATGTTAACGAGATATATGCAGGGACATTATGCCTAAGCGACAAATATGATGGGGAATATATTGGGCTTATGTCTGGGATTAATGGATCTATGGTAATTAGCAATATCCAGGTTAATGGAGTCGGGATAGAGATAGTTAACTGCTTTAGGCAATATGTTGTTAGCCGAGGCGAATTCCATGTAGATAAAGATATCGAGGGTCATCCTGTCTTTACTTCAAAAGGGAAAAAGGACAATGAAACATTTGTTATCAAAAATCATGAACTAGTCGATGGGGACGAAATAGAATTCGATTTCAAGTCATTTAATTATGATGGAAGCACTGGGCAAGGTATCTTGCTTGGCTGCTCTAGCAATGCTGATGAACCATATAGCCTAGGCGCGCTTGGTTTAATTGGAAGATTGAAGAATGGCAAGATAGGTGGAATAGTCATTGACAATAATCTAGATAATGTGAATAAGAAGACTTTGAACTGGAAATATGGGAGCGAATTATCTAGCGGAGTTGCCCTCCAAGTAATGCAAGATGAAACCAAGACATACCATCTAAAGGCTATATATCATTTCATCAATTCTTATTCCATTAGCGTGGAACTATATGTCGATGGCATATTAGGAAGACATCTAAAATATAATTCCACGAATAATGAATTTGGAAAATTTATTGGATTTAATTCAGGCTTAAATGGAAGCATTGAAATATCCAAGATAAAAATAAACGGTAACTATTTTAAGGAGGTAATCTAACATGAAGAAGTTACTAGGATTGTTTGCTTTAATTGCCCCTTTAGGCTTAGCTTTGACTTATCATCCAAACCAAATTGAAGTAAAAGCAAGCGGGACTAATTTCAAGCAAGACATCGTCTTTAATTGGGATGGAGAAGAATTTAGCAGTTCTAATGGGGGAGGAGTAAACATCTATAGATACAACAAGGATGGGCAAAAAGAAGTCGCGACTAGGTTAAAATTAGCCGCCGATTATTCTTATTCGAATATGGCTACTCCTAATATCTATGATGAATCTAGCGGGGTTGCCCAAGGTTTCTCTTATGCAATACATAATTCTTCTACTAGATTAAGCGGACCAGTCTATAACATTAATGAAGAAGGTTACAAGTATCTTGCTAACGATCCATCAAGCCAGTCATTAACCGTCTCATATTGGGTAAAGAATACAAATCAAGATGGCGATAGTTGGCAAAATGATGTCGACGCGAAGGTCCCATGCGGGAATTATGAAGGCATATTCTCGTTTAGGAGCAAATCTATTACTCCAGGGGAACTTGTTGGACTAGATTTAGGAATCGGAGGAATATATTACTATTCTGAAAAAGATGAAACTGAGACTGATATCAATAATATTTCTAACCACCTATTTTTAAATGCCTCAACTCCAAAAAGAAAACGTACTTTCGAAACGAAAAACGGCAACGCTCTGTTCAGCTCAATTGAATGGGAAATGATTACCTATGTCTTTGATGCTTCTAATG
>URTN01000007.1 GCA_900550795.1 uncultured Mollicutes bacterium | reverse complement strand
GTACATAACCTTAATAAATCGGCATTTTGTTCTACTTTCCTTAATGTCTGTCTATGTTCTTGTAGTTTCTTGATGTCTCTATTTATATCTTTTGATTTATCTAGCCTTTCTTTAGCCTTAGCTAACGCTTGACGTAATTCTTCAAAAGATAATGGTTTAGATAGATATGCAACGGCATCAAGATTAATCGCCTGCTTAGCAAAATCAAAATCATCAAAGCCAGAAAGAATTATTATTTGAAGTAATGGGTGCGTTTCTTTTAAGGTTTTAGCGAATTCTAAACCTGTAATAAAAGGCATCTTGATATCGGTTATAAGCAAATCCAAATCAGTTAATGACACCCCTGCTTCTAAAGCGTCGTAACCATTTTGGTACGATCCAATAACTTCAAAGTCTTCTTTTTGTTTTTCTAGCAATGAAAGCAGGCGATTTCTAACTGCCTCTTCATCGTCGGCAATAATGATTTTATACATAGGTTAATAATATAGCATTTCGATTACAAAATAATCAAAAAGCTATCAATTCATTTAAATTATGCATACATGTAAGATAGATTATTTCTTTTTTATCCTATAGATGCCTTTATCTACTAGTTCGGGATAAGAAGTCTTGTTTATCACTTTGTCGAATACATATGTTGAATAGATATAAAAAAGAAGAAATCCTAGAGGAAAATAAAGAAGGAAATATAAAACCAATGTTATAAGAACAACATATAAGTTGCCTAATAACAAAAGGAATAAAGGAGCGATTAAAACCGAAGAGAAGCCTAATGTTGGCAAAGATGATGCGAAATATAACAAATAGCCATTTCTAAAATTAACCCACATAGAATTTTTATAAATCGGGGTAGAGCAAATCGACAATAAGAAAGAGGGCATTATAAAGATAAAAAGCAATATCAACGGGGCAAAAAACGCCATTGTGGAAACAAAGCCTTTTGATCCGCTAGAAAGAAGGAAGATTACTAAAGTATTCGATAAAGTAAATATAAAGGAAGTGAGCAAAACCAAAATAAAGGTTTGCCCTATGTTTTCTTTTATTCCTTTAAAGAAATCGGCTTTGAAATCTAACATTTCATAATAAACCATTATCTTAAATATTCTTTCTAACCCTGCTAAAGGAACAGAAAGAAGTAATAAACACAATAGATTAGCGATACTAAAGGCAACGTTAAGAATGAATAGATTTGAATGATATATTCCCGCTTCTATTTTCCCTTCTAGATAAGAAGCATATAAAGATGAAGACATTATGTTTAAGCCTAGAATTGAAGCAATTAAGGGCAAAGAGAACAAAAACATAATCGCCCCACTAATTAGCAATATCCTCCACCTAGATTTAAATAAATCTGTAAAGACCTCTACCCTATTATGAGGCAAATTCTCGATTGTAAAATCCTTGTTAGAATAATTTACAAATATACTATTTTTCTTCTTTCCCTTATTCTTTTTCATAATTTAGCAAAGCCCTTGCTGCTTTTACACCGTTATCGGTCTTCCCATTATTATCTTTATGAAACGACATGTTGTTCATAGATGTCTTATTAAATACAAGGATATATTCCTTGCTTAATTCATCTTCATAACTGATGAAATCATTTAAAAACAATGAACCATCTTCTTTAAATAATTTAAGCCCATATGTTTTAGAATCAAGGGAATAACAGTCGTATTTATCCCCAAATGTTTCTTTTAGAAGGCTTTCATCTATCTCTAAACATAATGAGGAAATAATGTTCTTATCAAAATATCCAATAGGTAAAAGAAAGAAGTCACAAGAATGTTGCCCAACCGAAGATATCATTGTCCCAAACAAAGAATAAGAAGGATCGCTAGTATAGACATCTATTTGCTTTATTGTCTCTATTTTTTCTTTTTCGATAACGGAAGTGAATAAAGATTCATCCCCACTTTTTATACCAGCAAAAATGCCTACTTTTTCATTTGCTTTATATCTAACTTTTGCAGGAACTAACCAAGTCCATAAAGAGATAGATAAAACAATTAAAAGCAAATAGACAAAGCCATATCTAAATATGTGATGCCTAATAGATTTATTCATATTTGATTGATGTCACATATCGATTTTGAATACGTGCCTCCACTATTTTCTTATTTTCTATACATGGAATTAATCGTCTTTCAATATAGAAAGATTTTGTTTTTCCTTCGCTAACTATCTTGAATGTAACGAATTCAACCTCATGAACAAATATAGAAATATCTTCAATTTCAAATGATTCAATTTGATAGGTTGAAATCGATACTTTTCTTATTTCCTTAATCAGGGATAACTTTCCAATTAAAGGAGCTAGATAATATGTCCCTATAAAAAACAAGCTACATAGAAGCAAAGAGAAAAAGAGGCATAGAAGAACTTCATAAACTACATAATTGCTTCTATTAGCAAGGAAATAAAATAACAAAGATATCCCTATTCCAAAAAGAAGAACGATACCCATGATTATAGAAACAAGTTTAATCTTACTTCTAACCTTAATTTCTTCTTCTTGAGAATAGAACTTACTTTCCATTTCTAATTTCCTCGATATCAAAAGTATCGTTGCTAAATAAAGAAGAAACAAATTCGGTCTTTGGCTTTCTAATTATTTCATCTATTGTCCCTACTTGTTCAACTTTTCCTTCGTTTAATATGATTAACCTATCAGAAAAAGCACTAGCTTCTTTTAAATCGTGTGTAATAAAAAGAAAGGTTCCATCTATTAAACTAGATAATTCTCTTAAGTTAGACCAAATCTCTTGCTTACTTGCTACATCAATAGATGCGAAAGGCTCATCAAATATAAATAAGGAAGCATTGTTTGCCATGGCCCTAGCAAGTGCAACTCTTTGTTGTTGACCTATGGAAAGTTGCTTTATTCTTCTTGGCAAAAGCAATTCAATATCAAATTTCTTGGCCAATTCCAAAACTCTTTCCTTTATATAATTAGAATCCATTCTTAGATTCTTCAAAGGAAAAGCAATATTATCGTAAACAGTCATTGAAGGATAAAGGATGCGTCTTTGGGCTATATAGGCCAAATGTCTTTCTCTTAAGGGAATTGATTCGATGTCGTTACCATCTAAATATATGTTTCCCCCATAATCCTGAAGGCCTAATATAGTTTTGACTAAAGTAGATTTGCCTGCTCCGGATGGGCCAAGCAAAGAAACAAATTCGCCTTCATATATTTCAAAAGAAACGTGTCTTAAAACAATATTGTGTTTCTTTCTTTTGATATATTCGCTAGAAACATCATCAAATTTTAGTTTTATTCTTTTATTGGACTCTGTTTGCGAAGTATGAGATGGCACCATAATTTTCAGAATTAGTCCTCTTTTTTGCCATTTCAGCAAATCTAGATAATAGGTATTTGCTGCTAGCTTGATATACGGCCCCTAGCAAATTTGAATCGTGATTCAATGAAGACGTGATTATTTGAACTGTATTAAAGTTCTTGTCATATAGTCTGAAATAACGAAGCAAAGTCTCAAAATATTCTTTGCCGAAATCAAGAATCCTCCCATCGATGCAGATATAATCCAAATCTAATAAGTTAGCGATGTATAGCAACTGCAAGGCGTTTACCCTAGCAGATTTATCAACTGCTTTTGAAACTATTGGATCATTTTGCTTATAACGTTCAACTACATCATTTAATTGGAATACATCCTGTTTAAAGAATGGATCATTACTATCTTTTGAAAATTCATGAATCTCGGCATAAATGTCAGTAATGGTAAAGAAGCGACCTAAATAGTTTCTAGAGCAATCATCTACTTCATTTATGTTTGCCATCTCGCCTGCAAATCCGTTAGACCCAGTATATAAATCTCCATTAAACATCAAAGAAGATCCAGAAGTTATATCAATGAATACAAAGAATACGTTCTTTGCATCTTTAGGGATAGAACCAAACCTTGCCTCCCCTGCCAAACCTAGATTGATATCGTTAAACATCTCGCATTGGACATGAAATTCATTTTCAAAATATTTTTGAATATTAAGTGTCCTGCAATCCTTGACTCTAGGAGCAGAGATAAAATCATGGGTAAGTTTATCGAATTTGCCAGGAGAAGAAATACATATTCCTAGCAATGGACGATTATTAACAACATCTGAAAGAAGCATGTTTTTTAGTTTTCTTGAAATCTCTTTTAAAACATCTTCATCGATATAAATTACATGTTTGACTGTATCTCTAATCAATATTTGGTTAGATGCATCGCTAATGCAAAAAACCATATCTCTACCAGATAGATCAATCGCAGCAAAAACTCCGATATCATTATCTACTGTATAAAGAACTCTCTGCCTGCCTCTGCCTTTTTTTCCATTATTAATATTTACATAAGGAACGATTAGTTTCTCTTCTAATAATTCCTCGGTAATGAGTTTTAATGCAGGGTTAGACAAAGAAGTCTTTTTAGAAAGTTCAATGCAACTAATAGGGCGTTCACGGATGTAATCCATTACCACTATCTGGTTAGCAATTCTAATGTTAGAAGGCGATTTTAATATAGCTGCTTTTTCTTTTTTCATTTAAGTATCACAAAATGTTATTTGAAACATTTGAATTGTAACAATTATAGCAAATCGCACTCTTAGGGTTAGTCTCTTTTTTAATTAAAGGCAATATCTTTTCCCTTAGTTCTTCGATTCTATCTATTGTTCCGTTCGTATAGGCAATTACTACTCGTCTAGTTTCTTCTAGTCTTGCTTTTAATCCCCCAAGGCGAAGCTGCCCTACTTCCATTCCAATCGGCTTATTATCAATAATCCATCTTTTCCTATATTGGGTAGAGAAATCACTTAATCTATTGATGCATTCTTCAATTCTAGGCAATAGATTCTTCAATTCTTCCTTATCACCTTTTTGGTAGGCTTCCCTTAATCTAACTCCTAATGAAACCTTAATTGATAAGAGGTGACATAAAGAAGCTAGATAATCAAAGATATATTTATATTCTCCGCATCTAAAACTTACTTCACTTAACTTCTTCGCATGTTTTTCAAATAGGATTTCATCATTTAAATCGACTCTGTTATCAAATATACCTAACAATGGATCGTTATAGAGAAAATACTTACATGGATTAACTAATTTGGGGTCATCCCCTTCCCCTGGGTTAGTTATTTGGTTAGGGATTTCTAATAATTTCAAATCGTCGTACTTATAGCCTAAGACATTAAAGAAATCTTCTTTGATTTTATTAATGTCATTAATTCCCTTGGCGATTTCAGAAGCAAAAAACAATGACGTGACGGAAGAAAACATTGAGCATTCAGCCCCGTTATCACCCCAGCCGGTCATGATGACATTCCTGACTTTATTATCGACGCAACTTCTAATTCCTGGGGCAATAGTTTCTTCTGCCTTGCTTAATAAAGGGGCAAATCCGGCCCAAGTCCATACTCCAGAGGCAAAATAAAGCGAACTAGAATTAATTTCCTTATGAAGAGATATCATCTTGTCATAAATATTCTTGTCATTATGGTAATAATCCCAATAGACTTGTAAGACATCCTTAGGAACATCTTTTAATTTATTTAGATCCATTTTGGCATCGACGTTGTAATAAGAGGAATTGTTGGATGCCAATCTAAAGAACATATCAGACCACATCATCACGCTGAAACCGTGTTTCTTTGCAATCTCATTAACTTTATTTAGGTGTCTAATAAAGATGTCGGTCCTATCTTGATATCCGTGTAATTCTTTATATTTCCCTAGTCCTAGTAAGTGAGCCTCGTCCATTCCGATATGGACTCTTCTAGAAGTAAATTCTTTTTCTAATGAAGAAAACATATTATCGATTAGTTGATAAGTTCTTTCATCATCTACTAGCAAGATGTCATTTATATCGTTAATCGAAGAATAATCTTCATGACGGAATATTTGATTTAGATGGGCAAGAGTTTGAATACAAGGAATTAATTCAATCCCATGTTCTTTCGCATATTCATCTATCTCTTTTAAATCAGAAACGCTATATCTTCCACGAAGATAGCCAAAATATGGCTCTTTATCAACTTCATAAGTATCTTCGGTATAAAGCATTAAGGCGTTATAATCCATTTTCTTTAATAAACGGATTAATCTTTTAACCGATTCAACATTCAAAACCCCATTTCTAGAACAATCAACCATAAAGGCAAATGTATCAAAGTTTTTCATATCTATCTCCCAGGAAGCTGAAGCGTGCTGTCTATTATTTTATCATCATCTTCTTCTCTTTGCTTTTCGTTTTGTTTGCATATACGTATATTTTTTATCCAAATGTTGGCCTTTTTTGCCTTGTCTGCATGAAAATAGAATTCAATCTTAGAAAGGCTTTCAATTAATGATTTATCAATTTTAACCTGACCTTCTGAACCATCTAAAACATTATTTAAATCTAGATAAAATGTCTTATAAGCAGCAGCCACTTCTTTACTCGATGAATTGAATTTATAAATATTCCCATTGATTCTAAATAAGGCGCCCATGAATGAAATGCTTCTATTAGATTTAATATCAATAGCTAAATATGGGTAATAGGCAAGCCTATGGAAACAACCGGACAAACCTAGGTTAAACGCGATAGAGGAGTAGAAATAAGAATCATTAGTAATCGATGTAAGGCATCTTAATTCCCCATCCTGTACATTAATCGTTTCAGTTTGGTTCCTTATATATTCGCCCATTTCAAAAGTAGGGACATCAAATCCTCCACCTACACTCGCACCGAAATTATTTTCCATAATAGACGGGAATCTTAACCCTGAAATTATGTAATCTAAGTCAAATAATTTCCTATCGACTTCGGAGTAAAAATTCCTATACGGGCTTAACGGATATCCTTTTACGCTTCTACAGTCACATAAATAAGAATAATGGGTAAAAGCATAAGTAAAATAAATTGGTTTTCTTACGTAAGGTGAATATATCCTTATTTTCTTTGGTTCAATAGAAATAGCCTTGGCTAAATAAAAGACCTTATCCTCATTAGCGATGGTAAAGCCAAAATATTCTTTACCTAATTCTAATTCATCATCTTTTATATCCAGTTCAAGAAGTATTGAATTACGTTCAATTTTTATATCTTTTACAAATGGATAATTAAATTCATTAGACCCATATACATTTCTTTCTAAAATAAATGCAATTCTAGAGGCCACTTCCCCTTTGCTAACTGTATGAATTGGATGGTCTACTTGATTGCCGTCTTTTACTAACCATTTTGGATAAATATCAAAGACAGGAACATAATAAACATCTTTAATGGACAAGGAAGAAATTGCTTCTTGGATATAAAATAAACCGCATCCATCTCCATATGGATAATATTCATCTGCAATACCTAGAACTACAAAGGGGATTTCTTCTTCAAAATAATCCCTATAGGAATAGATTAGGGAAGTTAGAGCCTTTTTAAAATATTGTCCCGAAGCGAAATCAAAACAAGAATTCTCACCTTGATAATAGATGATAGATTTAAATTTCAATCCTTTTAAAGGGGCTATTTTTTCATTATAGAATCCTGACTGCTGGGTATAATTACCCGGACCAAAACTATTCCACCTGGATTTATCTTCGATGTATTTTCCACTACTTAGAAGATAAGACTTTATCTCAGGAGCATTCTCAATCGTATTTTCATCAAGCAAAGAATCAATTGATATTCCTCCAGTAGAAGCAGAAATTGCTCCCAAAGGATAATTTAGGTTTGGGCAAAGTCTTTCTAGGGTCATGCTAACTAAAGCGCTTGATTTCAGCAACACGTCCCCCCTTAATTTCTCCCATTTGCATTTTTCGCAAATATCTTTTTTGGGCTTAATAGGCCTATTGATATAACCTTCTTTTGTTACATCTTCATCAATTAAATTAAGGACGAATAATTCCTTGTCTTTGATGTTTCTAATGCTCTTCTCCTTATCTTCCATCATGGATAAGGAAATAGACATATTGGATTGACCAGTAAACAAGAATAAATCACCACAATAAATAGGAGACATCTCTATACTTTCATTATCCGAAGTTATTCTTAATGAATATGAATCGAAACTACCTTTTAAAGGAGGAAAAGAGATTTTGAAATCACCTCCATCGAGATTTATGTTTAAAGGAGAAATCTCTACGAGACTAACTAGATTTACTAGCTTTGCCTTGATAGTTTTATTGCAACTATTCCCCCATACTGAAAATACTTCATTTTGTTGAAATACCATGTATGGAGAAAAGATGGAGGCGAGTTTCATTCTAATTAATTGTCTTTCTTTCTTTTTATGGCAATAACACTTAAACCTGCTAAAGCAACTACTGCAGCAATAGAAGAACCAACAATCGTACCACCACAGCCACCTTTAGTTTCTACATTTGATGTAGTTGGTTCAGAAGTTGAAGTCGAAGGAGTTTCGGCTTTTTTGGTAAGAGAAATTGTAAATCCAACACTTCCGCCTTCAGTTGTCAAAATGAAAGTCCATCTACCTTCACCAAGCTTTTCTAGATAATCCTTGGAAATGGTAACTTTATTTCCATCAACCGTGTAATATTGGGATAATAATTCATTAACGGCTTGCTTAATGCTAGTAACTTGTTCACCATATAAATTGAAATCGATAGTAACATCTTCTCCTAAAGTTGCATCGATAACATTATTTTCAATTGTAGGAGCCTTGTGTTCAGGATCAGTTGGTTCTGGATTTGGGGTATATGGCTTTTCGTCGAGGTTTTCTAAATGGATATTGTCATAATAAGCATCAGAAACACATGATACCAAACTAACATAACCATAGTTTTGGGCAGTCTTCTTTGTAATTGTAGTTTTTCCTAAAACGTGACCGTTTATAGAAATGCTGAATTCTGTATCAATAACTGAAATCTCAACTTTTAACCAGGTATTGACCGCGCCTGCAAAGTCAGTGAAATTACTTGCATTATATGGAGTGGCTTCAGCAGTTCCGTCTGCATTAGTCATTTCAACATTCATAAAGGAAGCATCAACGCTTCTATATGCTTGGACTCCAAAGCTACTAGCTTCCCAGCTTCTAACTACCATCATGACATTGGTGACGCCATTATATCTGCCATCCATTGGTTTTCTGAAATTAAAACCAGTCCAGGCACCAGTTGGAACAGTTTGGTATAAGTCATAAGACAATTTGAAATTCTTGACGTAGATATCCTTCATAGTCAAATAGAAGAAGGATTCCATATATGAAGCTGTATCTACTCTTAATACTTTATTGCTAGGATCAGTTGGACTTTCTGTTACATAAAATCTATTAGCCTGACCTGCAATTTCGTTATTGTCGCCAGTCTTTTCATACCACCCATTAGTCCATTTGGCATTGATATCAGCCCTAGTGCCTTCGTTTTGGGTTTCGATTGCATAAGATTCGAAATCCTCATCGAAATTTGGTGTCAAATCTGCTTCTTCCGCTTTAGTAGCAACGGCGTTGCTAGAAAGTGAAGAAAATAAAGCGAATGACGAGATTGCCCCTAACATCAAAATTAAATTCTTTTTCATATATGTAACTACTCCTTTCAATTTTCGTAGTTAAGTAAATCAATTAATATAGATTCCCCTGGCTCTAAATCTAACTCCAAAGAAGAACCCTTAACCTCTTCTATAGAGGCATTTTGGTATTTATTCGCCCTGACATAACTAGAGAAATTTAGTCTAGCTTTCCCTTTGTTAGTCAAAGAATTATTGAATACGTAATAAGCACTTTTCCCTCCATGGTCAAATACCCCGATAAGTAAATCGGATTCAGTATCAACGTTTTTAAGTTCGCGGAAAGAAGTAACGAATTCTGCTTTTTGTTCGTTAGAGAACGCAGCAGGAGAAGAGCCGAATTGCATCAAGGCAACCCTAGAAGAAATCATCAATATTTCATCCATAGAAGCAATTTGTTTGTTTATGGATTGAAAATATGGGAATAATTCAGTCTTTTCGCCATTTTTATTAACAAAATTGCCTCTCCAAAGTGCATCATCTACTTCATATGGGGTCATATAGCAGAAATATTGGATTCCCTTCGCCCCATAAACTAGGTTGGAGCCTATTTGCCAATCGATTTCAACTTTAGTAGGAACTCTTACTGTCCAACTATCAAATGAGCCTGCTTGGATAAATGGCCAGAAAGGAACTTTATACTTATTTGCTAATTTTGATGCTAGATATAGCTGATCAAAATAGCCGCCAGATATAGATGGGAATTCTTTTCTTAAACCATAGAAATCAAAACTAAGTACCTGAGGTTGTACGGTTTTTAAAAATGATTCTAGATATTGTTCATAACTAACTGGCTGTCCAGCAATTCCACTAAGTTGATCGCTAGTCGCATAGTTAGGGAATAAATTAACATAATAGCAATATTTGGAATAATAGCTTCTAAAAGCCTTTCTTCCGCTTACTAAACCTTGGAATTTGTTCAAGGCTGGTTCATCTGTAATTAACGAACCCCCATATGATTTATAGGAAGTAAATTCATCCATGGCTTCCTTAAATGTATCAATGTCCTCACTTAATGCCCCTACTCTTTCATCTCTAGGAAGATAAACTAAACCATTATCTTCTGCTAATTTAAGAGCCCTTTTGATATTGGCCATTGATAAGCCAGCAGTTTCATATAATCCATATATTGAATTAAGGCCAGCCTCTTTAATCATGGCAAATTGTTCTTGATTGATATAATCCTTATCACCCATCGACCAAGGGGAACACCATCCACTAATAGGCATTGTAGTCCTATCTAAAGATGGAAAAGTATATGTGAATAAATTTACTTCTTGGTTGAGTTTTAGTTTCTCTTCATTGTCTTTAGAAGAATTTGTTTCTTTTTCTTCGCTAGAGGAACTAGAAGTAATTACTTGTCCACCACAGCTAGTCAATGTTAATAAAAGAAACAAGGCAAATGGCTTAATAGATTTATTCATCCTTTTAGTCCTCCTGTAGTAACGTTGGTCATTATTTGTTTTTGGAATGCGATGAAAATAATGATTATTGGGAGCATCGAAAATAGCATCAATGCAAATAAGGCAGGCCAATTAGCGTCATATTGCATTTGATTTACATAAGCCTGTAATCCTACCGCCAAAGTCGGATTATTCTTTAAATATAGGAACGGTGTGTAATAATCGTTCCAGAATCCGATGAAATTAAGTATTCCTAACGGTATTAATGAAGGCAAAACCATTGGAAGCATGATCTTAATAAATACGGTCAATTCATTCGCCCCATCTATATAAGCTGATTCAGCATAAGACCAACTTATTGATTTAAATGCCCCATATAGCAATAGGAATTGGAAACCAAATCCGCCGGAATAGAGCAAGATTAGGGCCAATATGTTATCGTATAACCCAAGGTCTCCGATTAATTTATAGGTTGCAGATGTCGATCCAATCGTAGGAACAACCATGACCATGACTGCCAATATATATAAGGCGTTTCTTCCAAAGAATTTGAATTTAGCAACTACATAGGCAACGCAAGATGCACTAGCTAAAGAAAGAAGAGTTCCAATTGTAGCGATAAAGAAGCTACGTAATGTCATTTCCCAGACATTAGAACCCATCATTTTCCTATTCAAGACGGTTTTTAGATTAACCCATCCATTTGAGAAATCTTTTGGCCAACTCCATACATCCTGGAAGAATTCGGCATTAGTCTTAAACATATTAAGAAACATCCAGACAAAAGGAAAAATAAGACTTGCCGCATAGATGAAAAAGACAACGAACATGATGCCCTTGGCTATCCTTAATGATACAGGGTCCCTCACGCTTTTGCTTTTTTTGATATTCCTTCTTATCTCCACAAATGTTTCTTTCTTCCCTAGGAGGCATAGATAACTACACCCCCTAGGAATAATTGTTATTTCGTATTATTTTTCTTTTTTGCGTTTAGCGGCAATTATACCTACTGCACCTAGAACGCTAACTGCAGCAATAGAAGATCCGACAATTGCGCCACCACATCCTCCTTTGCTAGTTGAACTAGTTTCAGAAGTGGATGGGGTTGGTTCTGCGCTATCTTCGCTTGTAGATGGGGTTGGAGCAGCTGAAGATGATGATTCAATTGGTTCAGTAGCCTTTTCAATTACATGGAGTGTAACTGTCTTGGTTTCAGAATAATCTTCGCTATCAAAAGCTTTATAGGTGAATGTTACATCTCCAGTAGTCGCATCATCTTTAGCAGCATAACTAAATGTACCATCTTCATTAAAGGTTAATGTGCCCTTAGAAGCAGTATTGTCTTCTACTAATTGATATGTGAGGGTTTCGCCTTCATCTTCATCAGTAGCGACGACTGCTTCAGTTAAAGTTTTTCCAGCATTCACATCGAAAGAGGCATCTA
>URTN01000006.1 GCA_900550795.1 uncultured Mollicutes bacterium | reverse complement strand
CTTCTACTGTTACTACATCCGCTTCAACTTCAACTAGTTCTAGTGAAAGCATCAAATTAGATGGTAACGAAAAGAAATTCAAATTCTATTGTGTAAACGATTTTCATGGAGCCATCTTAGAAGGAGAATCCAATAAAGGTCATGAAGCTGGGATAAAGAAATATTTCGGCGAATTAAAAAGATTAAAAGAAGAGGATCCAGAACATTCAATTCTTTTATCTGCCGGAGATATGTGGCAAGGGTCTCTAGAATCCAATTATTACTATGGGGAAAGTGTTGTTGAAGCCATGAATGAAGCAGGATTCGATGCGATGGCATTAGGCAATCATGAATTCGATTATGGTCAGGAACGCATATTCAAAAATCTAGAAAAAGCCAACTTTCCATTCCTAGCAGGAAATATAGTCAAATGGGATAATGGCTATACCCAAACAAAATGGGACGATAGAATCAAAGGCTCGATTACTTTGACTAAAGATGGAGTAAAGATTGGAATAGTTGGAATGATTGGAACTGGCCAAACAATTTCCATAATGTCGAAAAATGTCGAGGATATCGGTTTTGCTAATTCTGCTAATTACGCTAGATTAGAAGCCAATAAATTAAAGAAAGAAGGATGTGAAATCGTTGTATTAGCCATCCATGATTCTTATACTGCCGTCGCCAATATTTCTAATCTAAAGAATTATTTCGATGGAATCTTTACAGCTCATACCCATACCCAAGAAGAATACCTTTTAGACGGGGTGCCAGTTGTCCAATCTCAAAGTAACGGCACCGCTTATTCTTATTTTGAATTAACTTATAATGATGGGGTTAGCGCCTGTTTGGATAATTCATACAGAATGGTTCCTTATTCATCTTCTTGGAGCGAAGATGCTGCTATCTCTGCCGTTGTAGATAAATATATTAAAGACAAGGCTTTTCTAGATAAATCAACTGCTGTTGCAGGAACTCTTGCTGGAGGTTATCTCTCTTCAAATAAAGTGGCAGTTTTAGGATGTGCCGCAATTTATAATGAATATAAAGATTTGGGGGTTCAATTTGCTATTGAGAACGGCCAAAGGGCATCAATTCAGCAAGGAACTGTAACATATTCAGATATTTATAAAGCAACTCCGTTCATGAATGAAATTGTTATAGCAAGGGCCAAAGGAATTGAAATTGCACCGACTTTTAACCGCAATTGTTATTATCCTAGAAACTTCAAGCTAGAAAATACCGAAACATATACATTTGCAGTCATTGATTATCTCTATTTCCATCAAAATGAAAGCAAGCAATATAACTATTTCTATGGGCTCGGCAAGGGAAGAGTCGAAACTTTAGAAATAAAGAAAACGTACCCGTTCGATTTGACTTTCAAATATATAAAGAACCAACCTAATTCCACTATAAACGCTAGAGACTATATATGAAAAAAGACGGCAATAACGAAAACAAATGGCTATATGTCTTCCCCATTATTATTGGGTTAGTAGCCATTTGTACTTTGTTAGGAATTATATTTTTCGGCGGTAGATAATTATTTATCGCTTAATTTTAGGATTGGAGAATATAAATCTACTCTTCTATCCCTAAATACACCCCAGTCTCTTCTTTCTTTTTCGATTAACTCGAAATCGAATTCATGATAAAGGATTCCTTCTTCGTTTCTAGAAAGTTCTTCTACCTTATTTCCGTATTCATCAGAAATAAAGCTAGAGCCAAAGAAAGTCATGGAAGAGTTTCCATTAGTTTCTATTCCAATTCTATTAGCGGCAAGGACTGGAACAATATTGGCACCTGCGTGGCCTCTCATGACATTTTGCCAATGGTCTTTGGAGTCTTTATCAAGGACAGGTTCGCTTCCAATAGCAGTTGGATAGCAAATGATATCCGCTCCTTTTAAAGCTAATATCCTTGCACATTCAGGGAACCATTGATCCCAGCAAATGCCGATTCCAATCTTTCCGATTGAAGTAGTAAAGGTCATGAAGCCAGTATCGCCTGGAGTGAAATAGAACTTCTCTTCATAACATTCCCCAGTTGGGATATGAGACTTCCTATAGATACCTAATATATTTCCGTTTTCATCAATAACAGCTAAAGAATTGAAGTAGCAGTTATTGTCTTTTTCAAAGAAAGAAATAGGAAGAATAACGCGGTTTTCTTTAGCAACTTTTTTGAAGTGTTCCAATGTCTTGCTAGAAGAAGCAACTTCCGCCAAATCAAAGTAATCATAATTTTCAACTTGGCAAAAATAATGACGTTCAAAAAGTTCAGGAAGAAGTATTAATTTAGCACCTTCCTTGCTGGCTTTTTGGATAAAAGAATCAACTTTTGCAATATTTTCTTCATAAACTGAAGACATTTGCATTTGGACTAAAGCGACTTTTGTTTTCATTTCTTAACCTCCGGTATCTGCATTGTAATACAATGAACGTTCCCTCCACCAAGTAATATTTCTCTTGTATTTATTTGATGGATTTTCTTCTTTGGATAAAGCTTCTTAAATAATTCTAAGGCTTCTTCATCTTCCTTGACTCCAAACGCCGGAAGGATAATGAAGTTCTTGCCTTGATAGTAATTAACATAAGAAGCAGACAATCTATCATCACCCATTCTTGGCTTAGCTTCGAATTTGCTCTTTTCTATTCCTTTAGATTCCTCTTCTGACATATATAGAGGAGGGTTTGGAAGCATAGCCTTATGGATTTCTAGATGTTTCCCTCTAGCATCAGTTGCATTAACCAACGCTTCATAAGTTTCCTTACAATATTCATATTGAGGATCATCTTGATTATCAGTCCACGCCATCACAACTACACCTGGCTTAACAAATGCGACCATATTATCGACATGTTCATTTGTTTCGTCCATATAGATTCCATGTGGAACCCATATTACTTTTTCTAGAGATAAATATTCTTTTAGGACTTCTTCTATTTCTTCTTTTCTTAAAGTTGGGTTTCTTCCTTTGGAAAGAAGACAGGCTTCTGTAACTATTGCAGTACCCTTGCCATCAAAAGCAATCGATCCACCTTCAAAGACAAAAGAATTAAGACGGTAATCACTAATCTTGTATTTCTTGTCGAATGTTGAAGTTAATTTATCGTCGTCTTGGTAATTTGAATAAAGTCCATCGACTTCCCCACCCCAAGCATTAAATCTAAAATCAACCCCGCGGATAGTCTTACCGTTGGTTAGATATATACCCATGTTATCTCTAGCCCAGGAATCGTTATATCTAATCTTCAAGAGTTCAACATTTTTCATCCCTTTATATGAAGGGGCAACTCTTTCATATATTAAAGGATGGACACCTACTATAACTTTTTCATGTTTAGAGATAGCTTCGATTACCTGCTTATAGTTAGCCAAAGCAGGAACGGCATCATCTCTCCAAGTATCTTTTCTATATGGAAGAAGGATTACGGTAGCCTTATGCTTTTCTCCTTCAAAAGGAAGCTTGAAACCATCTCCAGATGGGGTAGTTCTTCTATTTTCTCTATAGTCATTAAGACGTTTTTGATAGATTGGGAATTTCTTCCATTTCTCGTTATCTACAACTTCAAAACCATCGGGATAGTTACTTAAAATCGTGATGCCTGAAGTTTTGTAGAATTTAACCCTATCTATTAGTTCTTTTGTCCAGACTTCACCTGGAATAATAAGCGGAATTCCTGGTGGATAAATCATAACCATTTCCTTAGAAATCATTCCAAGGCAATTATCGATTTTAGCAATCTTTCCATCGGCATGGAAAGCAACTCTAGGACGAATAAGCATGAATGGGAAAGAGGAATCAAAATGATGATCAGCATAAGTAATTTCTGGACGGAAATGCTTGCTTGAAATATCTTTTAAAGCCTCGATTAATCTATCAACATGTTCTTTCTTTGTTCCAATAGCAAATATAGCTAAGACGGCATAGGTCTCTGCTAATTCAAGCTGGATATCATAATCTTTCTTAATCAAATAATATAATTGGAATCCATCAATATCTAATCTATCAAGCCCAATAACTAGCTTGGATTGGTCGTAGTCGAATGATCCGTGTTCAAGGAAATGCTTTTTATCTTCAACAACAAATCCAGGAATCTTATCAACCTCTTCTTTTGCATATTCAGCTAACCCATATACTCGTTCTTGGTCTTCTTTGCCATTTGTAGCCATATATGATCTAGCCGCGTCAATTGTAGCCATTAATATCATTGATGGGGAAGTTGTATTAATAATATTTAATGCTCTTTGAATATCATAACGAGAGAACATCTTTCCCTTTAATAATAAGACTGAGGTTTGAGTTAATGAGCCTGCGGTTTTATGAAGAGAAACGCTAGACATATCAGCCCCTGCATCCATTGCAGTCAAAGGAGAGCCTTCGGCATGGAAATAATAATGGGCCCCATGTGCTTCATCTACTAAAACAGCCATCTTATGTTCGTGGGCAATTTCAACGATGCTCTTTAAATCAGAAACTGAACCAAAATAAGTTGGATTGATTACAAAAACAGCCTTAGCAGAAGGATATTTCAATATAGCCTTTTTATATTCTTCAACAGAAGGCTGGTTAGCAATCTCTAAGTCGTTATCAATTTCAGGCATGACAAATACAGGAACTGCCCCACTTAAAATAAGAGCGTTGATTATTGATTTATGAACATTACGAGGAAGTATTATTTTTTCTCCAGCCTTAACAGAAGCTAGAATCATTGCAATAATTCCTGAAGAAGTTCCATTAATCAAAAAGAACGCTTCATCGGCATTAGTTGCCTCTGCAAGTAATTTTTCAGCCTGCAAAAGAGGCCCATGAGGCTTAGCTAGATTATCAGTTCCAATTGGAGCGTTAACATCACATCTATAAAGTTTCTTTCCAAAGAAAGCAGTAGCTTTATTATTGATATTTCCCATATGATGTCCAGGAACATCAAACGGTACTACATCTTTTTTTACATAACGTTTTAGACAGTCAAGGAACGGTGTCCTTCTTTGATCAAGTTTTCCCATAACGCTAAAAGGATACTATTAATATCTCTTTAGAGATAGCACTTTTTTATTAAGGTAATAAGCCAAGTTGGACAAGTGCCAAATAAACGCCATTTTCTCCTACTTTTGATGTTACTAAAGTTGCTCTTTTTTTAACTTCTTCTTTGCCGTTTCCCATGCAAACAAAAACTCCGGTTTCATCCGCCATGGAAATATCTTGAATATCATCACCAAAAGAAACACATTCTTCTTTTAATAGGCCAAGCTCATCTCTTATTGCTTTTATTCCCTCACCCTTTTCATGCCTGCCACCATTTATATCAACGCCACATTCAGCAAATCTAAAGAAAGATAGATTAGGAAAGGCATTCATAAAGACATCATCATATTTATCTGGAGCATATAAAAGGGTGCCTGTTACTTCTTCATTTGAATAAGGATGGACAGTAGGACAATCATCATGAAATATCTCTTGGTAAGATTTATAGAATTCATTTGGAGGGGCAATTAAAAATCTAGACCACGGAGTAACCATCTGCATTGTTAAATCATTCTTTAATACTAAGGAGGATAATTTAACTAAATCCTCATGTTCCATTAAAGTCTTTCTAACCACATGGTCCTTACCAATTACAGCAAAAGCACCTGCGCTAGAAATAAATCCATCCCATTCAATTCCAAGGTTGTATAAACCGAAAGAGAATATAGATTCAGTATTTCTAGCAGAACAAATAAATACTTTTATTCCTTTTTCTTTTAGTTTTTTAATTCCTTCGATTGCAGTAGGAACAAAACGTTTTGCCTCATGATCATAAAGAGTCCAATCGATATCAAAAAATACAGCTTTAATCATTGTTAAACCTCAGTTTTCTATTTAATTCATTTAATAAATATTTATCGGCCTTAGATATACTTCTATCAAAGTTAAGCAAGCCGTTTATTTCTCCTTCTACATCGCTTAGTTGGGTATAGATAGCAATACTCAAACCATTATTTTCCTTGCAAGGAATTACTTCATTTAGATACACGTCCTTAATCTTTTTGTTTAATTCTTCTTTGGTTTTACACTTTCCATAGCCGAAATGCTTCTTATTGACCTTGCTGGCTTCGAATGAATAACCTCCAAATTCAGTTAAGGAAGTAATGCTATTATCTTTAGGCTTGATTTTAATCTTTTTGAAATAGATGTGCCTCGAATAAAAATCACCACATCCTTGATTATACCAACCAGAAGTCGAATCCAATAATCTCCCATTTAAGTTAGGCTTACATTCATTTGATAATCTAACCGCATCAAATTGGCCCCAGCCTTCATTAAATAAAGTAAATATTGCAATGCAGGTTTGATTTTGGAAATGAGTTAAAAAAGGAGTAATGCTATTTTCAAAGAAATCACGGGATTCCTTTAGCTTCCTTCCAAGCAAAGAATAGGTTTTCGTGTCATTGAATTTATAACTTATAAATGGGGCTGTATAAATTAAGAAATCCTTATATTTAGCCCCTCCGTTAACAAAATCCTGCATGACAATCATGCCTAATTTATCGCATAGGTAATAAAACATATTCATCTCGACTTTAATATGTTTTCTAAGGCAATTAAAACCGTATGATTTCATTGCCCTAATGTCATTTTCATAATCTTCAAAGGAAGATGGAGTTAAACCTCCTTTAGGAAAATATCCTTGGTCAAGGACTCCACTAAGGAAATAAGGCTTGTTATTTAAGGCAAAAACATTATGCCCTTTATATTGAATAGAAGAGAATTTTCTGAATCCAAAGGAAGAAAAGACTTCATCATCATTACCAAATATCTTAATCGAATATAAAGAAGGTTCTTCTGGGCTCCAAGGGTAGAAAAAGGAAGAAAAATCAATACATGCCTCACCTTCTTTTGAAAAATTAGCCTTGGTAAGAAGATTGTTATCCTTACTTATCTCAATCGATATTTCTTCATTGTTACCAGGATAATCAATTTTGAATGTAGCTTTCTTTAAATCATAATCCTGATCTATTTTTAAGGACTTAATACATTTATCTGGCACCGCTTCAATATAGACACTGCCATAAATCCCACTAGTAGGTGCATACCATATCCCTTTATTTTTGTTGCATTGTTTGCCTCTAGGATAGATTGGAGAATCAGTATCATCAGAACAAATAACTTCAATAACATTTTCTCCTTGGCATTTACCTAAGTCGAATTCAAAAGGTAAATAGCCGCCAAAGTTAGTACCTAGATATTTCTTGTTAAAATAAACATGGCTAACTTGATCAACGTTTTCAAAATGAAGGATCAATCGATAATTTTCATATTCTTTAGGGACAGCAAAAGACTTTTTATAATGCAAGAAATCATCTTTTGATACCCTTTTATTTATCCCTGATAATTCAGCTTCAATTGAATAGGGAACAAGTATTTTTTCATTATAAGAGGAAGGAAATCCAGCTTGCTTATCAATAATAAAATCCCATTCGCCATTAAGGCTAAAGTATCTTTTTCTTTCAAAGTAAGGATTTGGGTGTCTAGAAAGTGGTATTTTTTCCATACATTTTATTTTAGCAAAATAATTATTATTTATAACAAGTGATATACTAAATATGTATGGAACTTAACGAAATTCAAACTAAATTATCATCTCTAAATGTCGACGGCTATCTTTGCATCGATTATGAATGTAAAAATACTGCCCTAATATCTTTAATTGGAAGAAGGATGCTTACTAGAAAGCTTCTTTGCTTTATTCCCAAAGAAGGAAAGGCAACTTTAATAACGCACATTATCGATACAGTCTATCTAAAAGATGAACTAGTAACATCTCAATTTGATTTGCTTGTCTACAAAACTTGGCAAGAGATGTTAGAGTTAGAAACTAAGTTATTAAAAGATAAGAAAAAAATAATGATGGATGTTTCTTCTAATGGTTTATTAATGAGAATATCTACTGCCGATTATGGTTCGGTTTCTTTTGTTAAAAACTTAGGAATTGAAATTGTTTCTAGTGGAGATTTGCTCCAATCATTAACTGCAGTTTTAACTGAAAAACAATATGAAAATGAGCTTGATGCATGCAAGAAAACCCTGCAAATCAAGAATGAAGCTTTCAAATTGATTAAATTGGAGATAGAAGAATTTGGACAAACAAACGAATATAAAATCCAACAATATATTGCTAGAAGATTTAATGAAGAAGGAATGACTTTTGATGATCCTCCTTTAGTCGCAACAGGCAAAAATGCTTCTAACCCGCACTACTCACCTACTAAAGATAATTTCGGAATCATCAAGGAAGGTGATTTGGTCTTAATTGATATGTGGGCTAAAAACGATAATGAAGATGGGGTATATGCTGACATCACTTGGATGGGTTATGTTGGAAATGAAATTCCCCAAATATATAAAGATAGATTTGAAATAGTAAAAGCGGCTAGAGATGGAGTAATATCATTTCTAAAAGAAGAGCTTCCAAAGAGAAAAGTATATGCTTTTGAAGCTGATGATGTGGCTAGAGAAATAATAACAAAAGCAGGTTGTGGTGAGTATTTCACTCATAGAGTTGGGCATAATATTGCGGTTGATGTTTCTCCTCATGGGCCCGGTGCAAATCTAGACAATTACGAAACCCACGATGAAAGAACCCTTATGGAGGGGACTAGTTTCTCAGATGAGCCAGGTATATATGCCGAAGACTTCGGAATGAGAAGCGAAACAAATTTACATATAAGAGATAATAGACTTGAGGTCGTCGCAGGGCTTCAAGATGAAATAATCCCAATAATGAAGTTTTAATCAGACATTCTTTCGATTAATTTCTTAATCTCTTCAACCTTTTGATCCATTTCTTCAGCAGGACAAGTCCTAACGCAACAAGCCAAATGAGCGCTTAAAACCTCGGAATTAGCCTTTCTTAATATTGAAATAGTAGCCAAAAGTTGATTGGAGATATCGACGCAATAATCGTCATCTTCAATCATTTTCATAATGCCATCAAGTTGACCTCTGGCAATTTGAATATATCGATTAATTTTCTTATGGTCGGCTTTCATTTACTTAATGTCCGTAACAGTATATCCAACATCAGAAATGGCTTTTTTGATTGATTCTGGATCAATGCCATCTTTAGATTTGATTACGGCTTCTTTCTTTTCGAGGCTAATATTAACAGACTTCACGCCTTCGATTGATTTAAGGGCATCAGTAGCGTGAGCAACGCAGTGCATGCACTTCATCCCTTCAATAGTAACGACTTGTTTAACTCCACCAAATAACATCTTTTTACTCCTTATTTTTTAAATAATTTAATCCTCAGTGCATTTAGGACAACTGTAATGGATGAAAATGACATCGCTATAGAAGCAATCATAGGAGTAAGTACCAAATGCTGCTTACTTCCTGTGAACCAATTTGGATTCACTTTTACCCAATATAACACCCCTGCTGCTAGAGGAATTAAAATAACGTTATACATGAAAGCCCATAATAAGTTTTCTTTTATGGTCTTGACTACCTTTTTACTTAAATTAATAGCAAAAGGGACATCATTTACTAAATCATTCATCAAGATAATATCAGAACTATTTTTAGCCACATCAGTTCCTGAACCAATAGATACTCCGATATCAGCTTTTGCTAGAGATGGCGCATCATTTACCCCATCGCCTACCATCAAAACGGATCTACCTTGTTTTTGAAGTCTATCAACAACTTCTTCTTTTTGATTAGGCAAAACATTAGCGAATACTTCATCAATACCTAATTGAGACGCAAAGTATTTGGCACTAATCTCATTATCACCAGTAAGCATGGCAACATGCTTGCCCATTTTCTTTAATTCTTGAATCGCTTCAACTGAATCATCTTTTAAAATGTCACCTACTGCAATCAAGCCAATAAGAACCAATTCTTTTTCTACAAATAAAACAGTATAGCCATTACTAGATAAATTCGTTGCCTCTTCTTTAGCAAAAGAAATATCTACTCCCCTATCATTCATTAAACTAACATTACCAATTGAACAAGAAGAAGACGTAATTCCTTTTCCAGAAGCAAAATTACAATTTAATTTGCTAGAAGAAATTATTCCCTGCCTCTTGCCATATGAAATTATTGCCTTGGATAATGGATGTTCGGATTTTTCTTCTAATTCACATGCTGTTTCAATTATTTGCTTTTCATCAGTATTAAAGGAAACTATTTTAGCAACGCTCATTTCCCCTTTTGTTAAAGTACCTGTTTTATCAAAAATAACTGTATCTACCTTATTTAATCTTTCAAAAGCCTCGGCCGAACGAATTAAGACTCCATTTTCAGCCCCTTTTCCAGTTCCAACCATAATTGATACAGGAGTCGCTAGCCCTAATGCACACGGACATGAAATTACTAAAACCGAAACGGCAAGTTGGAAAGCCAAGTCAAGAGGATTATTAACATCAGTTAATACGCCTCCAAATCCTAAAGAAACCCAAATAATAAAAGTAATTAAAGATAGGCCTATAACAGTAGGCACAAAGAAAAGAGAAATTCTATCAGTCAATCTAGAAATAGGAGCCTTTGATTGACTTGCCTGTTTTACTAGTTCGATAATTTGCGACATGACAGTATCATTGCCAATAGATGTGGCTTTGAATTCAAAACTACCTTCTTTATTAGTTGTGGAACCAATGACTTTATCACCTACGTTTTTCTTGATTAATTTTGATTCTCCAGTCAGCGAAGATTCGTCAACGTGAGAATTTCCGTCAACAATAATTCCATCGCAAGGAATTGCCTGCCCTGGTTTTACAATGACAATATCTCCGACGACTAAATCTTCGGTTTTTATTTCGAAAATCTTATTGTTTCTTCTTACTGTTACTACATCTGGCAATAATTCAATAAGAGATGCAATCGCAGATGAAGTTTTAGAAGTAGCTTTTGCTTCTAAGAACTTTCCTAGTCCAACAATTACAGGAATCATTGCTCCAGATTCTATGTAAATATTCATAGCGTTATTCATTAACAGTTCATGATTGTGGTTAACCTGTCCCACAATAACTAAAACAAAAGAATAGATACCATAAAGAATGGAAACAGTAGAACCCAATGCGACTAGCGAGTCCATATTTGGGTGGAACTTTATTAAACTTTTGTATCCCGAACTAAAGTGGGAAAAATTTAAGATAATAATAGGGATTAGAAAAGCAAATTGGATGCTTATGTCTATTATCATTATCAAACCGTAATTAGGATCATCCATCTTTGGATAACCAAAAATCATTGGTCCCATAGAAAAGACCATTAAACAAATAAGCAACACAAAGCTAACAATAACTTTTGTAAATGTCTTTTTTAACGCGTTCTTTCTGTCCGCTTCAATCTGCTTCAACGTTCTATTAACATACAACGAACAAGAATAGCCGGAAGCGTTTACGGCCTCTATAATCGCATTTTCTTTAATAATTGAATCATCATAGTCAACGTTCATGCTTTTGCCTAGCAAAGAAACATTAACGCTATTGACTCCATTAAGTTTGGATACAGTTCTTTTGACATTGGCTTCGCAAGCGGAGCATGTCATTCCATTAACATCAAATCTTTTATTCATAAATACCCCCTAGGGGTGTCTTTAGTATAATTAACAGCTCGATTATATGCAACAAAAATGCATAAAGGGGACTTTATATGTAAATACTCATAAAAAGGGGTTATAAGGGCTATATAGAAGTTAAAAAATACGCGCGAACAAGCGATATAGCAGTAAAAAGCAACAGTTCCGCCCCACTATTTACATAGTGGGAAATCATCCATTAAATCATTGTTACTTTTTAATGGGAAATTTATGGTTTTAGGCAACAAAAAAAGCTGCCACAGCCTATATGCCATAGCAGCTTTTTACCTACTTTAAACGGTTAGTCGATAGCAATTTGATGTTGTTCTTCAACCTTCTTAACGTCTTCTTTTGGAAGATCGATTGACAAAACACCATCTTTATATGAGGCGTGGATATCCTTTTGTTCGATATCACCTACATAGTAGCTACGAGTAGCCGATCCAGAGAAGCGTTCCCTATGAACAAAGCCTTCTTTCTTGCCTTCTTCATGTTTGATAGAACGATTGACCTTAGCAGTAACGGTAAGATAACCATCTTTCAAATTAAGGGAGATGTTATTCTTATCGAACCCTGGTAATTCGACTTCGAGAGTATATTTATCTTGGTTTTCCTTGATGTCTGTTTTCATAGATAAGGCACCAAAATTCTCAGAATTTACATCTTCGAATAGATTATCGAAGAATGGATCCAAGAAGCTCCCAGCATAACGACCAATATTGTGTGACATAATTTAGACCTCCTAATGGTTTTAGCACTCTCGTATTTCAAGTGCTAACAATATAGTAAGCCTTTTTTTGGCAGTGTCAAGGGTTGAGTGCTAATTTTTTGATAAATCTTTATATTCTCCATTTACCATAGATAATAAATCTCTTGGATTTAGGCCGACTTGAAAGCCTCTTCTGCCACCTGAAACGTAGATTTTATCAAATAATTGAGCAGTCTCGTCTATAAATACAGGGAACTGTTTCTTTAGGCCAATTGGAGAACACCCCCCATGAATATATCCTGTCAAAGGTAACAATTCTTTTTGTTTTATCATCGAAATAGACTTTGAATCTGATGCTTTGGCAGCCTTTTTCAAATCGACCTCTTTGTCGCCCGGAATCACACAAACGAATATCCCGTGTTTATCGCCACGCAATACCAAAGTCTTGAATAC
>URTN01000005.1 GCA_900550795.1 uncultured Mollicutes bacterium | reverse complement strand
CAAGTGCCTTAAAAGATCACCCTGCTGAGGTTGCAAATAAATTCACACTCTCACTAGTTATATTGAAGCTTCACATATATATCCAAAAAGAAAGGAGGTAGAAACATGAATCAGAACGCTCTACAAGCTAAAAAGAATGCTGTCAACGAAATAGTTTCTAGTTTCGATAATGCAGGTTCCCTCACGGTTGTTTCCTACCAAGGATTAACCGTCGCTGAGTTGCAAGAACTCCGTAGGACATTAGAAGGTGTCAATGCTACATTCACCGTCTATAAGAACACAATGGTTCGCCGTGCCCTTAAGGAAGCAAATCAACCAGAATTAGGAGAAATGCTTGAAGGACCAAATGGCTTTGTTTTCTCGGAAGATATTTCCAAGGGACCAAAAGTCTTGGCCAAGTTCTCCCGTTTCCATGAACACCTAGTTATCAAAGGTGGTATTGCCGAAGGACAAGTCCTCGACGCCGCCAAAGTTAAAGAGGTCGCCAAGCTACCGGACAAGAACGGACTTCTATCTATGTTCCTATCGTGCTTAAATGCACCTATTACCAAATTTGCCGCTACTATTAAAGCTGTGGCAGAAAAAGATGGAGCTGGTGAAACTCCAGCCGCCAACTGATCATTAAGGAGGATCAAACAATGGCTAAATTAACCAAAGAAGAAATCATCGCTTCCTTAAAAGAATACACTGTTCTTGAATTAAGCGATCTCGTCAAAGCTGTCGAAGAAGAATTCGGCGTTACTGCCGCTGTCGCCGCTGGCCCAGCTGCTCCAGCTGAAGAAGAAGGTCCAGTCGCCAAGGGACCAACCGAAGTTTCCTTGATCTTAAAAGGATTAGGAACTGGTTCCAAAGTTGCTATCATCAAAGCTGTCCAAGCCATCACTGGTTTAGGACTTATGGATGCCAAGAAGCTCGTTGATGCTGCTCCATCCCCAGTCAAAGAACACATTTCCCCAGTCGAAGCCGAAGAACACAAGAAAGCTCTTGTTGCCGCCGGTGCCGAAGTCGAAATCAAGTAATTCAATTACTAAATGCCTATTAGCCCGCCTTAGGAAAAATCCTAGGGTGGGTTATTGCGCTATTATAGGAGGATAAAATCATGCCGCAATATTTCGATAATAACGAAGAATTGTCCCATGATTTTCATCAATATAGCTTCTCTTTGTTAGGCGAAGAATTCTCCTTTATTAGCGATTCTGGAGTTTTTTGTAAAGATGGCCTCGACGATGGTAGTAGATTATTGCTTGAAACTATCGCCAAGACCGATCTTGGGAACTCCATACTCGATATGGGTTGTGGAATAGGGCCCATCGGACTCTTATTAGCCCATTTCGATAAGAATAGACATGTCACATTAGTCGACGTAAATAGAAGGGCATTAGATTGTGCTAAGCAAAATGCAGCCAAGCTAGGCTTATCTTCTAGGGTCGATATATTCGAAAGCGATGTCTATTCAAATATCAATTCATCTTTCTCCACAATAGTAACTAACCCACCTATACGCGCGGGTAAAAAGGTTACGTACGCGATGTACGCGGGCGCGATTAGCCATCTTAATGAAGGTGGCCAATTGATCCTAGTCATCCGAAAGCAACAAGGCGCATCGTCTTGCCAAGAATATCTCAAGACCATCTTCAAAGAAGTAGAAGTGGTCAAGAGCAAAAAAGGATATCGCATCCTCATCGCGAAGAAATAAGGAGTAAAACATGTCACAACAAGACAACTTCATTCCAAATACGTCTTATAAAGATCCATCTGGCAGAGAATATCCTCATGGTGCCAATGGAAGAATCGACTTCTCTAAGATTTCTGGACGCCTAGCATTACCTTACCTAGTCGAAATCCAAACCGATTCCTACAAATGGTTTTTACAAAAGGGAATCGATGAAGTCTTAAAGGAAACATTCCCAATCGAAAACTATTCTGGTGATTTATTTATCGATTACGTTTCCTGCCGTTTAGAAGAACCAAAATACCAACCATTAGAATGCAAGGCTAACGACTTAACTTATTCAAGCAAGTTAAAGGCCACCCTTCGTTTACGCTTCAAGAAATCTGGCGAAATAAAGGAAGCCGAGGTATTCATGGGTGATTTACCTTTGATGACCGAATCTGGTACATTCATCGTCAATGGTGCCGAAAGAGTCATCGTCTCTCAAATCGTTAGGTCTCCAGGAGCTTATTTCCAAGATACCTTAGATAAGAGTGGTGTACATATCTATAATGGCGAAATAATCCCAACCCGTGGCACTTGGCTACAATTCGAATCCGACATGAAAAATGTCTTATGGGTCAGAATTGATAGACAAAGAAAGATGCCAGCTACCATCATTTTCAAGGCACTCGGACTAGATAAAGAAGAAGATTTGCTTTCTTTATTTGGCGATACCGAACAAATGAACCTTACTTTGAAGAAGGATTCTGATATCAAAGATGGCACCCAAGCCTTAATTGATATCTTCAAGAAATTAAAGCCAGGCGAACCAGTCACTCCAGATGGTGTCGTTACTTTCCTTGTCCAAAAATTCTTTGATGACAAGAGATATGACCTTGGGCGTGCTGGCAGATTCAAATACAATTCCAAACTTGGTATCTATGACCGTTTAGCCGGTAGGATACTTGCCGAAAACCTCGTTTCTAGCGATGGCGAAATCAAATATCCAAAGGGACACAAATTAACAAAAGAAGAAGTAATCGCCTTAAAAGACGAAGAATTCTTCGAAAATGGTGCCCATGAAAAGGTTTTAAGAGTCAATACCAAGATTGATGACCATTCTAGGGTCAACATCGTCAAAGTCTATGCAAATGACAAAGTTGATGATAGGGTTTGCGCCATCATTGGTACCGATTTGCATCTAAACCTCCCAAGAGTAACTATCTCTGATATGGTTGCTTGCTTCTCTTATTTCTGCAATATCATGGATGGCATTGGCCAAACTGATGATATCGACCACTTAGGAAATAGAAGAATCCGCTGCGTTGGCGAACTTTTACAAGGCCAATTCCGTCAAGGCCTCAACAAGATGAGCAAGACCGTCCAACAAAAGATGTCCATCTCCGATATGGAATCGGTCACCCCTCAATCTCTTATCAATATCCGTCCACTTACTTCCTCGGTTCGTGAATTCTTTGCATCCAGCCAACTTTCCCAGTTCATGGATCAAACTAACCCGCTTGCCGAACTTACAAATAAAAGACGTATCTCTGCTTTAGGCCCTGGTGGCTTAACTAGGGATAGGGCTTCCATGGAAGTTCGTGACGTCCACTATACCCATTATGGCCGTATCTGTCCTATTGAATCTCCAGAAGGACAAAACATCGGTCTTATCAATAACTTGTCCACCTATGCCAAGATAAACGAATATGGCTTCATCATGACCCCATATCGTAGTGTCTACAAGAAAGATGGACACGTCTATGTTTCCGAAACCGAATGCTCTTATTTGTCTGCTGATGATGAAAGAGGACATTCAATCGCTGAAGCTAATATTAGGCTTTCCGAAGCAGTTTTAGCTTCTTCAGTCGGACTAATCACTCCAAAGAAAGACGAAATGGTCAAGGAAATCCTTGATGAAGAAATCGTCGTCCGTCATGATGATGATAACCTCATGGTTCCTAAGTTTGATGTCGACTATGTTGACGTCTCTCCAAAGCAAATCGTCTCTATTGCCGCTGCTTGTATTCCTTTCTTAGCCCACGATGACGCTACCCGCGCTCTCATGGGTGCTAACATGCAACGTCAAGCCCTTCCTTTATTACGCCCATCTATTCCATATGTTGGAACTGGCATGGAACAAGTAATCGCCAAAGACTCCGGTTTGGCTGTTGTTTCAGTTAACGAAGGTGTCGTTACCCGTGTCGATTCTTCTTCTATTGAAGTAAAAGAAGGAAAAGAAAAAAGAGTTTACAGCCTACAAAAATTCGACCGTTCTAACCAAGGTACCTGCATTAACCAAACCCCAATAGTTAAAGTAGGGGATGTCATCAAGAAAGACCAAATCATTGCTGATGGCCCTGCCATGAGAAATGGTGAATTAGCCTTAGGACAAAATATCCTTGTAGCCTATATGACCTGGAATGGTTATAACTACGAAGATGCTGTCATTATGAGCGAAAGAATGGTCCAAGACGATGTCTTCACCTCCATCCATATTGAAAAATATGAACTTGAATGCCGTGAAACAAAACTTGGTTCAGAAGAAATCACTAGGGATATCCCAAATGTCGGCGAAGAAGCCAAGGCTTTCCTTGATGAAAGGGGAATTATCGTTCCTGGCGCCGAAGTTAAAGAAGGGGACATCCTTGTTGGTAAGGTAACTCCAAAAGGACAAACCGAACCTACCCCAGAAGAAAAATTGTTGATGGCCATCTTTGCCGAGAAGACAAAAGAAGGAAAGGATTCCTCCTTACGTGTCCCTCACGGTGGCGCTGGTATTGTCCATGCTGTCAAGATCTTCTCTAGGAAGAATAAAGATCCACTCCCTCCAGGAGTCAATGAAGTCGTTAGAGTCTACATTGTCCAAAAGAGAAAGATTTCTGAAGGTGACAAGATGTCTGGACGTCATGGTAACAAAGGTGTTATCTCCAAGATATTGCCAGTCGAAGATATGCCATTCTTAGCAGATGGTACCCCAATTGATATCTTATTATCTCCAATGGGTGTTCCATCCCGTATGAATATCGGACAGATTCTAGAAGTCCATCTTGGCTTAGCCTGCTCTAAATTACATATGAGAGTAGCTACGCCGGCATTCGATGGCGTCTCTAACGAAGAAGTCTTTGACTTAATGAAGAAAGCTGGATTATCTCCAGATGGAAAGACAGTCCTCTATGATGGAAGGACTGGCGAACCATTCAAGGAAAGAATTTCCGTCGGTATCCAGTATATGATTAAACTTGTCCACATGGTTGATGATAAGTTGCATGCCCGTGCTACTGGGCCATATTCACTTGTCACCCAACAACCTCTAGGTGGTAAAGCCCAAAACGGTGGACAGAGATTTGGTGAGATGGAAGTCTGGGCACTCGAAGCCTATGGCGCCGCTCATACATTGCAAGAAATGCTTACCATCAAATCCGATGATAGAGTTGGACGTAGGAAAGCCTACGAAGCCATTATCAAAGGAAATGAAATTCCTACCCCAGGTATGCCAGAAGCCTTCAAGGTCTTCACAAAAGAACTTAAGGGCTTAGCGATGAATGTACTTCTATATAACAAAGAAGGAAACATCATCGATATGGATGCCCTTGCCAAACAATCCTTAATCGAAGAAAGGAAGACAAATTCCTCTATTCGTAGTGCTATGGCACCTAAGGAAGAGGAAGTCGATGTCACTTCAACTGTTGAAGTCGATGCCGATGCCGCTGCCGAAGAAGGACTTACCATTGCCAAGGGTGTAATGGGCGATAATGACTAATTAATGGAGGAAAAACGAAAATGGAAAACGAAAACAAAAAAGAATACTTTGACATTAACGATTTGGCCTCCGTCCAAGTCGGGCTTGCTTCTCCTGAAACAATCCGTAGCTGGAGTCATGGTGAAGTAACCAAAGCCGAAACCATCAACTATCGTTCCCAAAAACCAGAAATGGGTGGCTTATTCTGCGAAAAGATCTTTGGTCCAGCCAAGGATTATGAATGCCATTGCGGAAAATATAAGAAGATCCGTTACCAAGGCATCACCTGCGAAAAGTGCGGTGTCGAGGTCATTTCCAAGGAATTCAGGCGTGAAAGAATGGGACATATCGAACTAGTTTCCCCATGTTCCCATATCTGGTATCTAAAATCCATTCCTTCTAGAATGGGACTCGTATTAGATATTCCACCAAAGCAATTAGAAGATATCATCTACTTTGCCGCTCACGTCGTATTAGATCCAGGTACTTCCAATATATTGAAATATAAGGATTACCTTAACGAAACTGCCGCTAGAGTCGAATTTGTCGATGCCATCAATGACATCAAGAGCGCTGGATTAATTGATCCAAATAGCACTGATGCCCTTAAGGCTGACGAACTCATTAGCAAGATGCAAAATCCATATGAGACTTTCGACTTCTTCACGACATCTGCCTTTATCTCTAAATACACCAAAGCCGAATTCGGCGAAGGTGCAGAAGCTATTAAAAGACTTCTCCACGAAGTAGATTTGGACAAGGAATTCGAAGCAATTTCTGCCGAAATCCATTCTTCTAGTGGACAAAAAAGAGTTAAATTAGCCAAAAGACTAGAAGTCATCTCTGCTTTCCGCGATTCCAAGCAAAAGCCAGAATGGATGGTTCTAGATGTAATTCCAGTCATTCCACCGGATTTACGTCCAATGCTCCAACTAGATGGTGGACGTTTTGCCGCTAGTGACTTAAATGATTTATATAGACGTGTCATTTCTAGAAATTCACGTTTACGCCGCTTAATCGATATGTCTGCCCCATATGTCATCTTGATGAACGAGAAGCGTATGTTACAGGAAGCTGTTGATGCCCTTATTGATAATGGAAGACGTTCAAAAGCCGTCACTGGTCCAAATGGACGTCCATTAAAATCCTTATCTGCCGGACTTAAAGGTAAGCCAGGCCGCTTTAGGCAAAACTTACTCGGTAAGCGTGTTGACTATTCCGGTCGTTCAGTTATTGCTGTCGGACCAGATCTAAAGATGTATCAATGCGGATTGCCACGTGAAATGGCTGTCCAATTATTGCGTCCATTTATTGCCGCTATCCTTATTAAGGAAAAATATGTCTCTGCCCATAAAGCAGCTGACAAGATCATCGATAGATATGATCCAATCGTCTTCGATATCGTCGAAAAGATTATCTCTGACCACCCAGTACTATTAAACCGTGCACCTACATTGCATAGACTTTCCATCCAGGCTTTCCAACCAAAGCTAGTCGATGGTAGGGCAATTAGACTTCACCCATTAGTATGTCCTGGATTCAATGCTGACTTTGATGGCGACCAGATGGCTGTCCACGTACCACTAGGTAAGGCCGCCCAGCAAGAAGCTATCGAATTGATGCTTGCCTCTAATAACATCCTTGGTCCAAAAGACGGTAAAGCTATCGTCATTCCTGGACAGGATATGATTCTTGGTAACTTCCACTTAACAACTGAAGAATCTAGAGAGGATTTCCAAGCCCGTATCGATGAATTGACTGCCAAACTCAATGTCGAAGAATCCACTAATGTCGCTATTGATGAACATAGCGAACTTAGGAAGATGATTGAAGACAACAAGAGATATAAAGAAGCAGAAGGAAAAGTCTTCCATTCTGTCAATGAAGTCCAGATGGCCTATGCAAATGGGGTCGTCTCGCTCCATAACCGTATCGCTATCCCAGCTTCTGCCATCCATAAAGATGAAGGAACTGGTATCCCAGAAGGAGTAATGCATAAATATTTGATTACCTCCGTTGGTAAAGTTATCTTCAACGAAGTCTTCCCAGATGACTTTAGGTATATTAACGATAAGCCAGGGACTTCCTTAGAGGAAATGAAATCCTGGTTCGTCTCTAGCGAAGATCTAAAGAATGCTTTAGGAAAGAGATTTGATGAAGTCGAGAACCCAGTTGCCGAATATATTGCAACTCTTCCATTGAAGTCTGCTATTGGTAAGAAGCAACTTGGACCTCTTATTGACATGATCTTCCGTCAATATGGAACTAGCAAGACTAGCGCCGTTCTTGATAAGATTAAAGACCAAGGCTTCAAATATTCCATGATTTCTGCCGTTACCGTCGCTATTTCTGATATTAACGACGTCAACGGTAAGCAAGAACTTGTCGAAAAGGGTAATGCCCAAGTCGACAAGATTGAAAATTTCTATAGGAAAGGCTACTTGACCAAGGAAGAACGTCACAAGAAGATTGTCGATGTTTGGAATGCCATAACTAAAGATGTTGCTGGACTAGTCCAACTCCAGATGAGCCAAAACAAGAGGAACCCTCTAGTTATCATGGCTGATTCTGGTTCCCGTGGATCTGTTGATAACTTCAAACAGTTAATTGGTATGAAAGGCCTTGTCGCTAACCCAAAGAACGAAGAAATCGAACTTCCAATCGTTTCTTCTTACCGTGAAGGTATGAAGGTCTCCGAGTTCTTCATTAACACTCACGGTGCAAGAAAAGGTTCTGCCGATACTGCCTTAAAGACTGCTGACTCTGGTTATTTGACTAGACGTCTAGTCGATGTTTCTCAAGACGTTATCGTTAGAGAAGAAGATTGCCATTGCGACCATGGCTTCAAAGTCAGGGAAATTAGAGATACAAGCCGTAACACTGTCATCCTTAAATTAAAGGATCGTCTAGTCGGTAGGTTCTCTATGCATGATGTTATCTCCCCATCTACTGGAGAAATAATCATTCCTGCAAATACCTTGATTAGCGAAGACCAAGCCGATAGGGTAGAAAAAGAAGGCATCACTGAAGTCGAAATCAGAAGCGTCTTCACCTGCCAAACCAAAAATGGTGTCTGCCGTCATTGCTATGGCCTTAATAGGGCTACTGGTAAATTAGTTGAGAAGGGCGAAGCTGTTGGTATTATGGCCGCCCAGTCAATTGGTGAACCAGGTACCCAGCTTACGATGCGAGTCTTCCATACTGGCGGTATGGCTGGTACTGATATTACACAAGGTTTACCTCGTGTTCAGGAACTTGTCGAAGCCAGGAATCCAAAAGGCGAAGCTTGCATTAGCGAAATCGATGGAACGGTTTCTTCCATCAAGACTGATGAAAAGAATGCCGAAAGATATATCGTCACCGTTACTAATGATCTTGAATCCAAAGAATACCCAACCCCATATGGAGCTAGACTCCGTGTTGCTGTTGGCGACCATGTCGAAAATGGTGGAAAGATTACTGATGGTGCCATAAATCCAAAGACCTTACTTGAAGTAGCAGATGTCTCCAAGCTAGAAATCTACTTAATCAAGGAAATCCAAAAGGTTTATAGTGCCCAGGGTATCGGAATCGATTGTAAGCACCTTGAAATCATCATTAGACAAATGCTCCGCAAGGTAGTAATTATCGATGGTGGAGATACCTCAATGCTTCCTGGCACCAGGGTATCGCTTGATAAATTCACCGAAGAAAACGAAAAGGTCTTGCTCGAAGGCAAGCGCCCAGCCGTTTGTAAGTCACTTGTTCTTGGTATTACCAAAGCCGCTCTTGAGACCGATTCATTCCTCTCTGCCGCTTCCTTCCAAGAAACAACCCGTGTCCTTACCGATGCTGCTATCAAGGCTAAAATCGATAACCTCCATGGCTTAAAGGAAAATGTCATCACTGGTAAGCTAATTCCAGCCGGAACTGGCTTAAGAAGTGAGCAGGAAGAAGAAGAGGCCCTAGAAGACTTCTCAGTCGCTTCCGCCATGAAGAAAGTCAAAGCCCAATACATCGAAAAGCACGATCGTAACGACTTAGAAGACTAATAAATTCCTAGCCCCGAACCTTATATAGGCGCGGGGCTTTTCATATGATAAAACCAAGGAAAACAACAATCTTCTTGGTTTTTTTATAGACGTTATTATAATGATGATGAATCGATGGTTAACCATTGAGGCGGAAAACTCGACCTCGCAAAAACTCTTACAGTTAAACTGTTTTCTTGAGATCCATCGGTTCATTCCTATAAAAATACTAGCTAAGAGATTGTTGGCGACTCTTAGCTTTTTTCGTTTTTCATGGTTTTAATATTTTCTGAAGCAAAGCTTAAAATTGGGTATCCATTTTTGAATTCATTCCTTCGGTATGGATGCTATCAATCCTAAATACCAGTATCCCAAAAGTGTTTACTCGCCCTACTGCAAACGCAATCATAATAATTCTTCTTCACTAGGTTTAGCTTTCAAAAGAACAAATGTCATTAATGCTTGATAGAGATAGAAGCGTAATTTCAAGACACATAAAACACTTTTTCGTTGAAAAAGAATTGGACGAAAAAAGCAACGTGCATTTTTTGCACATTACAAATTCAAAAACCGGTATCTTTCTATAGTTTGGATTCGACTATATCTCTTCGATATCATTTGAAATCTCAAAAACCTATTTATGTAATTGCTAATTCATTCAGTGAGTTAGGAGATAATCGGAATGAGAAAACATGTGTCTTATATGGCGAAAAAGACAAACTGGTGAGCAAAGACTCGATCTTCACATTTCTTGCGCACCACAACGCTTCTTTAATCATTATGAAAGTGGTTTTTATCATGCTTTAAAGGTCTTAAATTAATGTTCAGTGAGCACTAGTGAACATTAGTGAACATGATATCGATTTTTCAAGTGAACATGATGTTGTTTTTTTAAGTGAACATGATGTAAAATACAGTGTGTGGAGGAAGAAATATGGATGAAATAGAAAAACTTATTGGCGCAGACCTTTTCGAAAACAGGGAATATGAATACAAGCTCCATTTAGAAACAAGCGTTGACAAGATTGAAAAATGGGCAAAAACATTAGTAGGCTATGCTAATACTTATGGAGGATACATATTTGTCGGCGTTTCTAACGATGGGAACATCGTTGGAATAAGCAAAGATGAAGTAGATAAAACAAAACTCCTCGTTCTTAAAACAATAAATAGATATATCTTTCCCCATGTCCAAGTAACATTTTCTGTTTTCCCATGCAAAGAAGGAAAATATATTCTTTCCATTTGGACCGGTTATGTAAATGAAATGGTTATATTCAAATCTGGCGATTTCAATGAAAAAGTTTACTTGCGAGAAGATGGTTCCACCATTCCTGCAACAATTAGCCAAATTCTTTCAATGGGCAAAAGAAAATATGGCATGGACAAGCAATTATTAAACGAACAATATGAAGTAAAAAATTACTCAAAATTCATGCATCTAGCCACCCTATATAGGAAGGATGGAGAAAAGCCAACCGAAAAATTGCTCATAAACGAAGAAATAATAGGCGAAGACGAAAGAGTAACGGAAGGTCTAAAAATGTTCTCTGATAATTATAGTAGCGATGAAACGCTTACTGTATGCAGACTTTGGAATGGATACGATAAAGGAGATGACGAGGTCATCGATAAAAAAGAGTTCAAAGGCTGCCTATGCGATGTGTTTACAAACATAATGGCCTTCGTCAAAAGAAACAGCAGAAGCGGCTATATTAAGCAAAGCGATGGATCAAGACTTGATACACTTTCATATCCCGAAGATGCCTTAAGAGAAGCGGTAATTAATGCTCTAGCCCACAGGGATTACTCAATCGAGGGTACACAGATAGATATAGACATTTTCAAAGATAGACTTGTAATCACTTCACCAGGCAAGTGGTTGCTTTCAAAAAAACCTTCTGAATATAGTCTAGATACAATACCCTCAGTTAGAAGAAACAAAGTTATTTGTGCTTGTTTTGAAGTTACTGGTTTAATGGAAAGAAGCGGCAGCGGACTTAGAAAAATATACAAAATTTATAAAGCGTTAAATTTTAAAGAACCAGTTTTAAACGATCAACACGATTACTTCTTAATCACACTATATGATTTACTTGGTGAGAATAAAAATGCAGTAACAAAAGCAAGCAAATACGACGATATCATATTGTCATATTGCAATAATATGGCACGTTCTAGAGATGAAATTCAAAATTATGTTGGGGTCAGAAGTAGAAGCTACTTCACGACTAAAATATTGAAACCCCTTTTGGAATCTGGTGCCTTAGAAGCTACTTCTTCTTCTAAATCAAAAAAAATAAAATACATAACTTCGAATAAAAACCAAAAATAGAAAGCAATAAAGCCAGCTCGAGTGAGCATTAGTGAACATGATATCGATTTTCCAGGTGAACACTTAACGATAATACTTCTTAAATCACGTCCACTTCTTCAACGTTTATCATTCGTTAAAAATATTATTTCGATAAATTCTAGGGTTTTGTTTTTAGTACCTAAAAGTACCTTTTTCGTTTTCTTTTCCTATGATATAAGAAAATAGACAAGTGCCTCGATCTCCATTGTTATTGAAAAAATAGAGACAAAAAAACTTCTATAAGAATATAGATTCAGGTAAATGTTAAATCCCTATTTTTAAGGAGAGAATATGAGACAAGATAGATTAAATTATAAGGCAATGCCCTTACTGGCTTTATTATCTCTACTAGTCATTAGCTGTAATAAACCTTCACCAACAACTTCTTCTAATGAAGAATCATCTAAGGAAACATCAACCAAAGTTACATCTAGCGAGGAATCAACTGAATCAAGCAAAGAATCAAGTACAACTACTTCAATTCTAGAAGAGACATACACGATTACTTGGAAGAATCATGATGGAACAATTCTTGAAGTTGATGAAAATGTGAAAAAAGGCGATACCCCTAGTTATGATGGGGCTGCCCCTACTAAGCCTAATGATGATAGATATTCCTATACATTTAATGGATGGGACCCATCTATTAGCGAAGTTATTAAAGACGAGGTCTATACCGCGACTTATAAACAAGAAAAACTCCAATTCAATATTACCTATAATTTAAATGGAGGGGTTAATCACGAAAGCAACCCTACTTCATATAATTTTGAAGACAATATAACTTTATATCCCGCCACCAAAACCGGATATGGATTCGAAGGATGGTTTGATGATGAAACTAACTTAAAAGTTGATTCAATTACGGAGGGGACTACAGGCGATCTTGTTTTAAATGCAAAATGGAATGACGGGAATGGATATGTCGTAACTTTTGATCCAAATGGAGGAGAATTATTATCAGAGAGTCGTACTGTTAAATTTGGTTCTCCATATACTTTGCCTAAACCTACTAAATATGGATTCGGATTTATAGGTTGGTATAACGGAGAGGAAGAAAAAATTGAAAGCGAAGGCATATGGAATATTGCTTCTAATGTAACTTTAGTCGCTAAATGGAACGATGGGAATACCTATACTTTGACTCTAAATACAGATGGAGGAGATCTAGAACAAACTGAATACCAAATAAAATTCAATACATCATATACATTACCTATCGTATTATTCAGTTAGGCCTAGTTTGATGAC
>URTN01000004.1 GCA_900550795.1 uncultured Mollicutes bacterium | reverse complement strand
CTATTGTCTAAGCAATTTGAACGTAATATGTTTTGTCTCCTTTGCCGGCAACAAAATCACATTCTATGTCAACATCCGTATATATCCAATTCCCGTTTTGACATTTAAATTCTTCAATATTTCCTCAGTACAGATGTTTTTGTTGATTTTATCAACTATAAATACTGATTAATATCTAAATTCGATAATTTCCACATTACTGAGATTTTTGTCGAATATAAAAGACAATTTAGCGTTATTTTGCCAAAATAACAGTGAAGAATATACTCCTGCCATAGCCCGTGCTTGTGTTTATGATTTATTGATATGACAAGTGATGGATTAGGACCCGGATTTCGTGTAGTGGGTAATGTGTAACCTTTTGCAATATGTTTGCCATATGTCTCCAGCGATTCCAATTTGCTTAGCTTTGATACCCCGGTGGCAACAAAACCACGAACTTTCATTTACGTAGCCGTTCCTGGATATGTGTTTTTATAAAATAGTTCGCAGAATAGCAATATATTTTCGTTGTTCTGAAAGAGTTTGATTCGGTGTTTTGAAAGAACTTGATTCGATGTTTTGAAAACAAACTAACGACAGTTTTGCAATGATGAGAGTGCAATAAGCAATAAATATATGCATTAGTTATCATGCGGACAAATGGTATCCTCACGCAAGTTATTAGTAGCACTCTATACTATAAGCGCATTGGAACCCGGTGAATGTCATCTTGCTGATGGCTGGGGCCCAACCAAGTAACGAAGAGGATGTTGGATACTGCATTCCTAGTAGAAGACCAGCAATGGTATTCGGGACTAAAAAACCGCTTTGGTTGGCGGCGCGATACGCTCTTCGATGTAAACAACCACTAAGACAGGCATGACAAGAGGCTCTGCAGAAATGCATCCCGCGTGATGATGTTAGCCTAGGAAACTAGCATCTGCGTTCCTAAAGGAAGTGCTCGGCTTGATGGTAGGCAACTACCTATAACTGATTTAGTGGGTACTGGTAGGGGAACGCCGGAAACAAAGTCAAATTTGGCATAATTTCCTGCTGAAGCTCCCTGAAAGTTGAGGGACAATTTAGATTCCCTCCTAGGTTACGGTTAGCAATAACCCATACCAGAAGTATTAGGGTAGCTCCCTCTTACTCAGCTTGGTGTGCTAGTGTGTGAATAACAGATTAGAGTAAGTATCGTATGGCGAAGGCTGCCAATGCTTTTTTGCAAAATAAGCGACCCGTGTAGTGAAATTTGCTAAATTAAAAGCAGCATACGCCACTAAATGGCTTAGCGGAAATAAGTAATACCGCTTTGAATCTCGAAGCCGCTGAAGGTGAATAGTAATTAATAAGCCAGGTGCGGGAATTTTTATTCGTTATTGGATTAATGGGCAAAGCTCAAAAAGCACGTAAGTGAGCCAAGCCCATTTTTGCTTGGAAATAAAAAACATCCCCACTGAGGATGTCTAGTGCAGATACCTCAAAGATATCCGCGAATGTATTGACGACGTCAATACTTGTGGTGCCATCGTTTTCGATACGGCGTAAGTTTCTTACGCTATACCCAACGGTGGCTGCTAAGCGGTCCTGAGTCCAGTTCCTACTTAGCCTTAGGTGTTTGATTGATTGTCCAACCAAACGCGACTCAATAAGTGTGCTCATAGTCTACCCTCCTGTTTAACTTTGCTTTGTTAATGAATCAAAGTTTCATAATATGACTCGCTCGGTAGCCTTTATGAGCGTGGTTAATTATATGGGTTTAATTTATTGAATTAATAGAAATTTTAGGAAATTTGATTATATGTTACTTGTGTTATTTGACAGAATCGTTGCAACAAATGTTATCCAATAATCTCTGGCTGATGTAACAATATCTAACAATATGCTATTTCTTATTATCTTTTAAATATAGACGCTTTTTTTGCCTTTGATATCATAAATAATAGCGGTCAAATTTAGCGATCTAGCAGGTACTTGGTTTTCTAAAAATGAACAATCGAATTTTCTCATTAATGTTTTCTCTTTTCTGCTTAAAAATATTAAATTTTAGGCAGTAAACAACTATTATAGGCAGTATTTCAAAATAAGTTTTAGTCTGCTTTCTCATGTTTGATTGAAAAAAGAAAATAGCATACTGCCATCACCTATTCTTTTTGATATTTATTTTCTAAATAAATGATAAGGTTTATCGCTATTTTAGTCGTAGACATGCTACAGTCTCAACATGAAAAGTATGTGGGAACATATCAAACGGCTGTATGTCTTTAATTTCATAAGATTTAGATATATATGCTACATCCCTAGCTAAAGTAGTAGGATCGCAAGAAACATAGACAACTCTTTTTGGCTTTAATTTTAATAAGGCATCAAGGAATCTTTTATCAGAACCTTTTCTTGGGGGATCCATGAATAAAACATCAACCCCTTGTTTATTTGCTGCCATCCTAACCATAAAAGAAGAAGCATCATCGTTATACATCTTAAAGTTAGTGATGTTATTTCTTTTCGCGTTTTTTATCCCGTCTATAACGGCTTCTTTTACTAATTCGACTGAGATTATTTCCCTTGCTTTCTTACTAGCAATTAATCCAATTGTCCCGATTCCTGAATAAGCATCAAAAGCAACATCATCTTTAGTCAATTCAGCTTTATCAATCGCATAGTTATAGAGCTTTTCAGTCATTATAGGATTAGTTTGGTAGAAAGATTTCGCGGATATTTGGAAATTAACCCCACATAAGGTATCTTCTATATATCCTTTTCCATATAGGATTCTTTGTTTTTCACCTAGGATGACATTTGTATCCCTTGTGTTTATGTTTTGGATGATTGTAGTAATTTCAGGACATTCTTTTATCAAAGCCTTAACAAAATTATTCCTGCTAGGAAAAACATCGACTGCAGTGACTAAAACAACCATTATTTGTTTCTTATAAAATGAAGTTTTAATGAGGACGTGTCTTAATATTCCCCATCTTTCATCTTCAATGTATGGTTCGATTTTAAATGACTTCAATAGCTTTTTAATCGCTTCCAAAATGTGTTTGGCGCGTATATCTTCTATATAGCAAGTATCAATAGGAACGATTACATGGGTATTGGATTTATAAAAGCCGCAGTAGGGGTTGCCTTTATTATCTTTTCCAAAAGGCATTTGGATTTTGTTCCTGTAGAAATAAGGATCATCCATCCCGATGCAAGGATTTACCTTAACATCCATTTTGGCAATCTTGGTGAATTGCTCCTTAACTTTCTTGGTTTTATATTCTAACTGGGCATTATAGGAAAGTTGCTGAAAACAACACCCTCCGCAGGCAGAACAAACTTTGCATTTAGGTTCGATTCTATCTTTAGAAACCTTTGTTAGTTTCTTTATCTTTCCAAATAAAGCCCCATTACGTCTGCAAGTTATTTCTATTTCCCCTTCTTCGCCAGGAAACATCCCATCAACAAAAACGACATCCTTGTTGGATTTGAAAACGCCTTTGCCTTCAAAAGACAAATCGACACAAGTTCCTTTTAGAATTTGGGGAATGGATTTATTCATTTTATATAGCGGCTTTTTCCTTTGGGCCATTCATCATCTCGACAATGGCTTCTATTTCTTTTTTAGCATCTAGACGAGGGAATAATTGCTCACCTTTATTGACTTTGATATTGTCTAGAAGATGTGCGTTATGTATGTTTTCGTATACACGTCCCTCTTCTTTTAGTCCAAGCTGGTCAAAAATCTTATCTGATTTAGTAACTAGGATTGGCTTTAACAACATGCCTGCAGTAAATAAGACATGTGCCAAATGTGACATTACTGAAGATAGTTCTCTAGTCTTACTTTCATCTTTTGCTAAAGCCCAAGGAGCATTTTCTTCGATATATTTATTAGCCCTGCTAACTAGGTTCATAACCTCTGCATAAGCTTCGGTAACTTTTAGATCATCAACAAGTAATTCATATTTAGAGATGGTGTTTTCTTCCATTTGTTCTAAATCAGTATCAAATGGTCCAACTCCTTTTTCATAAGCAGGGATTATTCCATTAAAATATTTATCAATCATGGAGACCGTTCTATTTAAAAGATTGCCTAGGTTATTGGCTAAGTCTTGGTTGATTCTCATGACAAATTGTTCAGGAGTGAAAACGCCATCTTGTCCAAAAGGTATTTCTTCGACTAGATAATATCTAAGGGCATCAA
Source organism: uncultured Mollicutes bacterium (assembly GCA_900550795.1). Taxonomy (GTDB): domain Bacteria; phylum Bacillota_I; class Bacilli_A; order RFN20; family CAG-826; genus Alloenteromonas. The sequence goes on along the minus strand of URTN01000004.1, from coordinate 8,997 downwards.
CTCCATATCTATCAATAAGTGGGTAGACTGAAATGGCATTTCCTCTAGATTTGGACATCTTTCCATCTTTCATCATTAATAAACCATGGACGAACAATCTATTTGGTTCTCTTAGTCCAAGAGATTCAAGGAACATTGGCCAATAAATTGCATGGAATCTAGTTATATCAGCTCCGATTACATGTACTATCTCACAATCACCATCTTCCCAGAATTCCTTGAATTTAGAATTATCATCTTGAAGATATCCTAACGCGGAGATGTAATTTACAAGGGCATCAAGCCAAACATAAACAACATGTTTTTTATCTTCTTCTACTGGTACTCCCCAGGTAAAAGAAGTTCTAGATACACATAAATCTTGAAGACCAGGCTTAATGAAGGTATTAATCATTTCGTTCTTCCTGGATTCAGGGGTGATGAATTTAGGATTTGCATCATAGAACTTAAGCAATGAATCGACGTGCTATAGAAATAAGCTGGTTCATCTTTTCTTTCTACTGGTCTATGGCATTCTGGACAAAGATGTTCTTCTCCAACCTGGGTTTCGGTCCAATATGTTTCTTCATGGACGCAATACCAACCAGTATAGGAAGAAAGGTAGATATCATCTTGCTTTAGTAAACGAGAAAAAATCTTTTTGACAGTTTCGACATGTCTAGCATCTGTAGTTCTAATGAAATCATCATTAGAGATGCACATTGCTTTCCAAAGGTTTTTGAATCTAACAACAATTTCATCAACAAATTGCTGTGGCGTGACTCCTTTTGCTATGGCGTTCTTTTCTATTTTTTCACCATGTTCATCAGTGCCTGTAAGAAAATATGTTTCATATCCCCTTAGTCTTTTTCCTCTAGCAATGACATCACATAAAGTCGTGCAGTATGTATGTCCTAGATGCGGTGATCCGCTTGGATAATAAATAGGGGTAGTAATATAGAATTTTTTCTTGTTCATGATTGTTTCCTCCCTAGGGAAAAATAAAGCCGCGTTTATCTCGCGGCTATTTTACCATTTTTACAATAAAATTGGCTTATTTGTTTTTGCTAGACTTGGCAAGTTTCTTGTTGAAACGATCGATTCTACCATCGTTAGCAACGAAACGTTGTTTTCCGGTATAAAATGGGTGGCAATTTGAGCAGGTATCAACCTTGATTTCATCAAGAGTAGAACCAGTTTCGAATGTCGAACCGCAGGTAGTGCAGGTTACTTTGCACTTGTGGTATTCCGGGTGGATTCCTTTTTTCATGTCCATTACTCCTTTCGCCGTATGAGGCTTCTCACACAGAGAGTTCGGCAATAAAGATACACAAAAAAGTTTGCATGTTCAACCTTATTTTTCTAATAGAAAAAGGAAAATTGATAAATTGGCTCATTTATCAATGTTTTTAACTCTAAATTTAGGGGGCAATAAAATCATCTCTTTGCTTATCCCTTTGCTAGAAATAACTGGATTTAAACCTAAAGCAAAGTCAGGGATAATCGATTTATATCTAGTTAACATTGAAATATATCCATCTTTTAATCCAGTTTCTTCTTCGATATTTAGATAAAGGAAATCGGCATATTTATTATGGAGTAAATTAAATAATTTCCTATTTTCCTTAATGTCTATTTCATCTAATTTCTTCTTCGCGTTTATTAAATCAATTTCCTCGATTTGACTTGATAAGGAAAATATTCCTATTACTTTGCTTATTGGGCAGTCTTCTTCATATTCATATTCCTTGAAACAATAGACGTAGTTAATTTCGCCTTGGTCTATGAGCTTATTTCTTTTGTAATAATATGATTTAAGGAAATCTATTTTCTTGTTTATAAAATTATTTTTACAACTCAAAAGAAGCCTATCTTCTTTAGTTAAAGTAGTCCTGATTTTGTTGAAATTGGCGTTTTCGATTTCTTTTAGCTGTTTTAAATTCACATAATTATTGTAGTTATTTTTTTTAAAAGTACACTATAAACGCTAAAAACATGCAAAGGAGCTGCTATGATATCAAAACAACTTGCTATCGGAGTATTAAATGAAGCCCTCCTAACTGGTGGAGATTATGCAGAAATCTATTTAGAAGAAAATGAATCTTCTATTATTTCTCTTGAAAATGGAACTGTTGATAGAGTTGGTTCCTCTCTTACCTATGGGGCAGGAATTAGAATCCTAAAAGGAACTGAATCCGTTTATGGATATACTTCCGATTTAACTAAGAAAAGCCTAATGGAACTAGCCAATAAACTTTCTTCTAGATTTGAAGGGGAAAGAGTTATTACGGTCAAGGAAATTGAAAACCAAAAAGTAAAGGTCATTAATAAAATCAAGAACCACCTTGATGAAGTTAAACCTGAAGAAAAGATTAAATATCTTAAGGAATGTTATCAAATAACTAAGGAAGTATCCCCAAAGATAGTCCGCATAATTGATAATTTCATTAACAACAAGAAGAAAATTGAAATCTTTAATGCCGAAGGTGAAGTTGGTAAGCATTATAAGAATAGTGAAGAAAGAGGCAGACTTACCATGATTGCCATGGCTTCTACTGAAGAAAATGGAATCGAAAGCTATTTCACTGGACCTGGTAAATATGCTGGATGGGATTATTTTACTTCCGTCTTGGATTATAAAGGGGAAGCTAAGAAAGTTGGTGAAAAAGCCGTCATGATGCTTACTGCTAAAGAATGCCCATCAGGAAGATTCCCCGTTGTCATTGGTAATGGATGGGGTGGAGTTATATTCCATGAAGCCTGCGGCCACTCATTAGAAGCGACTTCAACTGCTAAAGGATTATCCGTATTCTCTCATTCTATTGGAGAACAAATTGCCTCTCCTATCGTATCCGCTTTTGATGATGGAACAATAAAAAACGAATGGGGTTCAAATAATATTGATTCTGAAGGTCATGTTACGATGAATAACCAACTTATCAAAGACGGTATATGCGTTGGATTCCTTGTTGATAAGGCAAACGGAAGAAAACTAAATATGGAAGCTAATGGATGTTCTAGAAGAGAAAGCTATAGATATGCCCCAACTTCAAGAATGTCTAATACCTATATTGCTAAAGGAAAGGATAAACCAGAAGACATCATAAAAGATACCAAGTTAGGTATTTATGTTGTTAATTTCGGTGGCGGGTCTGTTGAACCTTCTACTGGTGAATTTAACTTCTCTGCTAGCGAAGCCTATATTATTAGGGATGGAAAGATTTGTGAACCTGTTAAAGGATGCACCCTTATCGGAAGTGGCAAAGAAGTATTGATGAACATTGATAGAGTTGGCAACGATCTTGATTTAGGCCAAGGTATGTGTGGATCTTTATCTGGATTAGTTCCTGTTAATGTTGGCCAACCAACGATTAGGATAAAAGAAATTACCGTTGGCGGAAGAGGAGGAAAATTAGAATGAATTTTGCAAAGTTTTTTGCCCTTGCCAAAGAAAAAGGCATCGAGCAATCCCAAATTAAATTATCTAAATCCAGCAGCCTTACAATCAAGTTGTTCCATCATGAAATAGATTCTTATAAAGTTGCTAATTCCCAAAGTTTAATCGCCTGTGGCTTATATAAAGGCAAATTGGGATTTGGGGTAAGTCAAAAGATCGATTCTTCTTCTTTCTCTTTCCTAGTCGACCAAATCATCTTGACTGCGTCGTATTCAGAAAAGCCATGTGAAATTGGTTTGTTCCCTGGCTCTCCTAAATATAAGAAGAGGAACGTCTATAATAAGGAATTGTCTTTAATTCCTGTTGAAAAGAAAATTGCCTTAATAAAGGAATTAGAAAATGCAATTTATGCTGCCGATTCTAGAATCACTGATGCCGATGATGTTACATATGTTGAAGGCGAAGGTTATTCTGAATTTTATAATTCCTTTGGATTGAAATTAAAACAAAAAGACAATAATTTCGTTATATTTGCTGGTGCGATAGCTAAAGATAAAGGAGAGACCAAGACTTTCTATGATGTCTTCATTGATAATGATTTATCTAAATTCAATGTTGATAAATTTGCTAAGTCCATCGTTTCTAGGGCTGTTTCTAAATTCGGTGGCGCCCCTTGTGCCTCTAATAAATATCCAACAGTCTTGGATAAAGCAGTCGTATCTCCTTTAATTGGCTATTATCTATCATCTACTATAGCGGATAATGTCCAACGTCATTCTTCTGTTTTGGAAGGCAAATTAAATCAAAAGGTTGCTTCATCTAAACTAACCATTGAAGAAAAGCCACTTGCCAAGAATCTATTCTATTCCTTCTTTGATGATGAAGGGGTTGCGACTCAAAATCATTTCATTATTAAAAATGGTGTTTTGAAAACCTATTTATATAATAGGGAAACTGCCGCTAAGGATGGAGTCGAATCTACTGGCAATGGTGCTTGGGGATCTGGCAAATTCGGTACCACTTTCTCCAATATCTTCGTTAAAGGAGGAAAAGCAAGCTTTGATGAACTTATTTCCCCAATTAAAGAAGGTGTCTATATCACCGAAATTGCTGGTTTAGGAACTGGAATGAATGCAAATTCTGGTAACTTCTCTTGCCAAGCCGAAGGATATATGATCCGTGATGGGAAAATTGCCGAACCATTGAATTTGATTACCATTTCAGGGAACCTCTTCAAAATGTTTAAGGATTTAAAGGGATTCTCTAATAGAACTGAAATTGATGATTCTGCAGTTTCTGTTGGCGATGCTTATATAAAATCTCTTTCTATCGGCGGAAAATAAAATCAATAATTAGACCATCGAGAATATCTATGCCATTCCTGGTGGTCTTTTTCTTTTATTAAAATAAGCGACCCATGTAGTGATTTTGTGATGTGCTTTAAATAAAAATATCGATAAATAGGCGCTTTAACTAAAATTTAATCCACGTTTATATGTATATTTAACTACATGGGTAGCCTTAATTTTATTTTTTGAATAATTGACACGTTTTATTTTTAAATAAAGGTTGTTTTCTTTTTTAAAGAAGCGAAAATATCATTATCAAATCAAGGAGGGATTTTGTATGAATGAAAACGAAAAGAAAATCAAACCAATCTCGATAGTTTTATTTGTAATTGTATTATTGCTATCGATTGGTTTAGTTGTTGTTCCATTTGTTTCAAAATTTGATTTTTTCAATGCAGAAAGCGGGTTAATTCCCGTGATGAAGGATGTTTTGGTGTTCAAATCTTCTTCATTTAGTGGCAATTTTAAAGCCGTTGCCATCATCGAGGGAGTTTGGGGTTATTTAGTAGTCGCTTGCTTCTTAATTGGCTTAATTGGAGTCGGAGTTAGAAAGAAACCTGCCATGTTGCTTGGGATGTTTGCTTTCCTTCTCGGCGGAGTCGCTTCTTTCTACGGATTAGGCTTGGTCTTGACCCAAGGGAACTTAAAGGCATTAGCTTCTATTCTTTCTTTAATAGCTGCTGCAATTTTAGTTATTTTATCTATTGCTTCCTTTATGTTTGCCTTCTCTTGTTCTAAATCAAAAGAGACTAGCGAACCGGTCATGGAAGAAGAAAAGATTGAAGAGCCAAGTGAAGAAAAAGGCGAAGAAGTCAAGTTAGATCAAATCGAAGACATTGAACCTGCAAATGAAGAAAAGGGTGAAGAAAAACCTGCTGAAAAAGAAGAAGAACCAAAGGCTGAAGAGCCTAAAAAAGAAGTTGCTCCTGTAGTTAAAAAGCCTGTTAAGAAGGTAACTAAGAAAGCTTCTGAAAAGGTTGCTGAACCTAAAGAAAATAAGGTTGAATCAAAAGAAGAAAAGCCTGTTGCCAAAGTTGAAGAAGCTCCAAAAGAAGCTAGTAAACCAACAAAAGGCCAAACCGGAAAATATGAAGTATTCCCAGAAGCTGGTTTCTATAAATATAGATTAAAGGCAAATAATGGTGAGATTCTTCTTGTGTCCTCTTCTTATAAAACTAGAGAAGGTGCACATAATGGCATTGCTACATTACGTAAGAATGTCAAAGAAGGATCTAAGCGCGTTGTTACTGATAAGAGCGGATTCTCTCAATTTAGAATCTCTACTGCTAACGATGGACGTTTAATTGTTGCTGGTGAAATCTATCCAACATTGTTGTCTGCCCAAAATGCATTAGCTTCTGTTGAAAAATTCTATAAGACTCATAGGGAAAATGACCTAGAGGAAATCCCAGAAGCCGAAATCAGGGAATGGAAGGTTGAGCTTCCTCCGGTCAATGATACTGCAAATGGCAAAGTCGAAATCTTTATTGCTGAAGATGGTAAGAAATGGCAAGGTCGTTTGCTTGCTTCTAATGGTGTCTTACTATTTATGACTACTACATATTCTTCAAAGAATGCTGTTATCAAGGCAATAGAGAATATTAAGAAAAAAGCTCTTGCTGGATCAATTTCCATCTTAAGAGATAAGCAAAACCGTTATCAATTCCGTGTCTTCTCCGATAACGGAGCAGTCCTAGTAATGGGTGAAACTTATCCATCTAGAGATTCTGCAATCTCTGCAGCTTCTAGCGTTAGGAACTTCATTGGTTCTGCTAAGCTAGTTGATTTATCAAAACAAAATTAAGTTACGTATGGGCCTAGTCAATTCTAGGCCCTTTAAAATTTTTACCCTTAGATTATTTTCTTTAGGGTATAATCTTTTTCGGAGGAGGTTATAAATACCATTCTATTATTATGTTTATAAAAGAGAAAAAGGCCAGTGAACTAGCCGAACTATTGAATCCGTTCGACTATGTAATCCTAGATACCTGTTCTCTTATGGATGAAAATTTTCCAGAATGGATGGATGTTCTAATAGACGCGAAGAATTACCGCAAAAAAGGTCAGCAAATCGTTGTATTCAAAACATGCATTGATGAATTAAAGAAACATCTAAAGAACAAGAAACGCGATTCAAAGCGCATTGCTGCTAAAAGGGCACTTAAAATTCTCCGTCATGCAAAATGGAGAAAGCTATTAACTGTTTCAAAGATCAAAGAAAGCCAAAATTTTGCGGACAATGTAATTTTTGTAAAAGTATCGGCTGATAGAATCTATTCTAGAGTCGCGGTAATTACGCAAGACAAAAAACTCGCATACGATTTAGTAAATTTAAATAATTTAGCTAGTCAAAGAGGTTACAAAGTATTTGTCTATAAAATAGCTCCAGGAGGCGTATTAGAGAATAATAAAGGCGCTCCTGCTATTAAAGAAAACCATTCAAAACCAATTGAAAAGGATAATCTAAAAGAGAAAAAGGAAAAAGCTTTTCCATTCGCCTTAGTTAAGGTAATGGAAACGGATTCAAAACTAAAAGATGCACTAACTTCGCCTACTTATCCAGTTGAGAAGAAGATTGCTGATATCAAAACCCAATTAGCAAATCTAAATAGACTTAGTGAAGGCGATAGGAAGAAGTTAACTCTTGTCTATGATGCTTCTAAATTAAACGCATTATTAAGGCAATATTCTATTAAGATTAAGCCAAAAGAGGCTACCCCTGTAGTTAAAAAGGAAGAAAACAAGCCTATTGTTGCTTCTCCGATAGAGAGCAAGCAAAAGCTTTATTACGGAAACGGCAGGACCATTGAAGATGCATTGAATGATGTATCAACTCATTATGGACTTCTATATAGAGATCCTACTGTTCCTTATTTTCCTTTGATTCACGGCAAGGCTGATTTAACTATTCCTGACTATAGGAATATGGTTGAAAAGATTGACTTAGTATTAAAGAAATCTAATAAATCATCCTTCTTCTATTCTTCTTTTGAAGTTATATGCGAGAAAGTATCTAATGGCTATCATGTCTATATGGATTTTGATGCTAAAGATCCTAAAGCAAATAAGAAAGAAATTAAGAAGGCAGAACCTATTGCCAAAAAAGAACCTATTACGAAGAAAAAAGAAAACGTCACTAAACTAAAGGTAGAGAAACCTCTTCCTAAGGTAGAGGTGAAAAAAGATGATGTCAAAAAGGCTGAATCTAAACCTGCTTCTTCTAAAAAGACATCTAAATCTAGCAAAAAGGCCAAGGCTATAGAAAATAAGCCAGTAGTCCTTAAAAAGGAAGAAAAGCCTGAATCCGTTCAGGTTGTTGTTCCTAATGGGGCAACTTTACTTGTTGGAGAACCTAGCAAGGATAAATCCAAAAAGGAAGAACCTAATAAGCAAAAGGAAACCAAAAAGGAAGCAAGGTCAAAGAAGCAAGAGCCTAAAAAGGCTAAAACCCCTGTAAAAGAGGCCAAAAAACCTGTTTCTAAGCCTAAGACTTCTAGAAAGGTTCCCGTTGATGAAATCTTAGCTTTTGATAAGAGGTTAAAGGCTGTTTTATCAAATCCAAATTATCCAAAAGAAGATAAAATCAATGATATAAAGAAACAGCACGAAGATATAAAGTTACTTTCAAGTGAAGATAAAAAGAAACTTTTATTAAGTGCAAGAAAGCTAAATTCCTTATTATCAGAATTAGACAAAAAATAGTCATTTCTAATAAACCGTTCATTTTTAGGCAATTAATACTTTTAAGTTTCTTTAAAATTGGTAATATATCTACCGAAAGGTAGGCTATAAATAAATGGCTAAAAAAGTTAAAAAATCAATGTTGCCAGTTTTCATCATGGCAGCAGCCCTCGTCTTTGCCGTATTAGCAATTGTCTTCTCAGTTACCATGGACTTTGCTGGAAGCAAGCTTGTCACTACTTCTTCGACAACTGAAGGCTCCATCTACAAAGGAACCGATGTCTTCTTTGGTACAAAAGACAATTCCGGCAATCAAGTATTGGCTGGAAGCACTCTTGGTTTAGTTGGCTTCATCATGATGATTGCTGGTGCAGTTGTTTTACTTGCTGGACTTGCTATTTCCTTTAAGAAAGTTAAGATTGGCAAGTTTGTCGCCGCTGTCGCTGGATTAGTTCTAGTTGTCGCTGGTATCTTCATGTTCATTGCTCCTGGCAATTTTGTTAGCACCAATGCTGAAAAATTAAACGGAATTCTTGGCGGACTTGCTGGTTTAGTTGGCGCAAAGGCTGAAGTTGTTGGCGCATTACAAAC
>URTN01000003.1 GCA_900550795.1 uncultured Mollicutes bacterium | reverse complement strand
CTAATAAAAACTATTCCTATTAAGATTATCCCATATTTTTCTAAATAGAATTGATATAAATAGGCAAAAAGGAAAATTCCGATAAAGAATAATATCCCTAAAGATAGATATACATACCATTTCTGGCTATAAAATACATTAATCGCGCTATAAATGGCCCAGTAGGAAGATAAACCTAATAAAAGTAATCCTAACCAAGGAACATATAATCCAATAATCATTGCAACTACTCCAAATACAATCGATAAGCATTCACCTAAATATGGGATGTCCTTGCTCTTTTTATCTAGATTCAATTTAGGTAATTCAAAATTAAGGAATAAGGCAGTTAAACCAACCTGGGCAAAAGAATATGCTAAATAAAATAAAGGTAATGCATCTTTTGCACCTTCTTTATTTTGCTTTATTAAGGATAGGATGGTCTCTCCTATATCGACACTAAATATTCCCTTTATTAGATAAAGGCATATATAGAATAATCCTAGTTCTAATAAGGATAATAAGAATAAGAGGATTGATTCGCTTATCTTTATTTTTCTACATATTCCAAAAGCAAATCCTATTAAGATAGACGGAAATATAAAAAATATAGTATCCAAGATTGAATATAACCCAGCAATTAAAGATAAAGCAAAGGAAGTAAATAAGAATAGATAGGAATATCCTTTTTTGCAAAATAATGGGGGCATGCATGCAAAAAAAGGAATAATCAGGGGCAAGAACAAATTAGACAAAGGGAAAAATGAGGCGATTAATGATATAACCGCGATTAACCCGGAACATATGCCTATAAAGGCTATATTTTCACTTGTAGTTTCCTTTTGCTTGAAGATATTCATGTTTGTTCTTTTATATTTTACATTAAAGAGATTTTAAGTAATCTAAAAATTATCAGTGCCAAAAGAGTGCCAAAAGAGTGCCAAATGAGTGCCATTTTTCTATTTTGGAAGAAAAAATGGATTAATTGTTCCCAATCTAAGGGCTTTTTTCATCGGGATAAATATTTATATCCAATTTGAATCACAATTCTTCCTAAATATTGCTTTTCCTTATTTATAAGGAATGAAAGCAATTGTAAAATAGTAAGGCTATGAATATTGATTACGCTTCCTTACTTAACAAAACTCAGCTTCAGGCTGTTTCAACTTCCTCTGCCCATGTCCGTGTCATTGCAGGTGCCGGATCTGGGAAAACTCGTGTATTAACATACCGTATTGCCTATTTGATGGATGCTTTTAACGTTGATCCATCTTCGATTTTAGCAGTTACTTTTACTAATAAAGCTGCTAATGAAATGAAAGAAAGGGTAGAAAAACTTGTTGGTAGTTCTGCTTCTTTTCTAACTGTCTGCACATTCCATTCTTTCTGCGCTAGATTCTTAAGAAGAGAGGCCTATCTATTAGGATTTCCACCTTCATTTTCAATTCTAGATGATGAAGATAGCGGTAAACTTATCCAAGAAGTTGCAATAGAAGCAAACTACAAAAAAAGCGACCCAATAGTTAAAGAATTACGTTCTTATATATCTAGAAAGAAGAATAAAGGCGAATATCCTGATGATATAAAGGTCAATCCTTTCTATGTCAATGAAAAAGAAATGGTCGATATGTACAAAGAATACGAAAGAAAGAAAGACAATGCCCTCAGCATGGACTTCGATGACCTTATATTAAAGACTTTATATATTTTAAAGAATTATCCTGAGGTTAGGCAGAAATGGTCTACTAGGTATAAACATCTCTTAATCGATGAATTTCAGGATACAAACAATGTCCAGTATGAATTAATTAACCTTCTTTCGGTTGATAATACAAATCTATATGTGGTAGGCGATCCTGACCAGACTATCTATACCTGGAGAGGTGCCAATCAAAAGATAATCCTAGATATGCCTAGACGTTATCCTGATTTAGAAGATGTCATACTAAATGAAAACTATAGGTCTACTTCACCTATATTAAACGCGGCCAATTCACTTATCTCACATAACAAGAAAAGAGTCCCTAAGGATTTATTTACTAGCCAAAGTGGTGGGCTTCCTGTCATTGTAAAATCTTTCTCGAAAGCTGAAGAAGAAGCTAATTATGTTGTCAATGAAATAGAAAAGATAGCAGGCAAATCTAGTGATGCCGTATATTCAAACATTGCTGTTTTATATCGTTCTTCCTATTTGACTAGGCCTTTTGAAGCTGAATTGGCACATAGAGGTTTACCTTATAGAATTTTTGGAGGGCTTAGGTTCTACCAAAGAAAAGAAGTTAAGGATGTCCTTGCCTATTTCAGAGTTTTAGTTAATCCAAAAGATGATATTGCTTTTGATAGAATCGTTAATGTCCCATCTAGGAAAATCGGTGCCGCTAGCCTTGAAATAATTAAAAAGGAAGCAGCCGAAGCTAAACTAGGTGAATATGAATATATAAAGAATGTTCCTTCTGATTCAGAGATTCCAAATAGAATTCTTGTCGCTTTAGGAGCCTTGGTTTCCAAGATGGAAAAGACCAAGGAAAGATTACAAGAAAGAAGCGAGGCCTATAGTGCCATCTTAAAGGATTTCATAACTGATATTGGCTATTATGCCTATGCGGCTGAAAACCAAGAGCTAGATGAAGATAGGGTTGGCAACGTCAATGCCTTATTTGATGATTTAAATGCATATTTATCACATAATCCAAATTCAACATTTGAGGAATATTTGCAAAATATCGCTTTAGTTTCTGCCCAAGATGATATTTCTGGTGGCAATTATATTTCCTTAATGACAGTTCACGTTGCCAAGGGGCTTGAATTTGATAACGTCTTTGTAATTGGATTATCAGAAGGTTCTTTCCCTTCTCCAAAAGCTTTAAGCGATGATAGTGAACGTGATGCCGAAGAAGAAGAAAGGCGACTTGCCTATGTTGCCTTTACTAGGGCAAAGAAACAGCTTATCTTGACCTATAATACTTCTTATACCTATACAACTGATTCTAGACAGGCCCCATCTAGATTTATAAAAGAAGCAGGATTAGAAGTGCCTAAGGAAAGAGACGATAGCTTCTATAGTTCCTATGGAGGATATAAGAAACGTAACCTTGATTTAGATGATTCCGATTATATTGATTATGATCCTGGATTTGATTCTTTCTTTAGCAAAAAGAAGGAAGAAAAGAAACCTGTATATGAAGAAAAGCCTACTTCAAATGGGGTAATCTGCTGGAGAGTTGGGGATAGGATTAACCATTCTAAGTTTGGACTAGGTACAGTAAGTAAGATAATTAATGAAGAAATGTTTGAGATTGATTTTGATGATGGAAGTCACCGTACAATGCTTTCATCCCATCCTTCAATCAGCAGGGTTTCTTCTTTTGGAGGTAAAGCCTAATGGATAAATTAGAAGCAATTAAAAGAAGGGATTACCTTTCTTCTAAGTTAGAACAGTGGACCTATGAATATTATGTATTAGATAACCCAAGTGTTGATGATGCAACTTTTGATAGGTACATGAATGAACTTATCTTATTAGAAAAGGAATTTCCTGATATCAAATTAGCGACTTCTCCTACAAATAGAGTTGGGGGAGTAGTTGCTAAGGAATTTAAGAAAATACCACATAAAAGACTTATGCTTTCTCTAGGCAATGTCTATAACGAAGATGAAGTTAGCGACTTTGATAGAAAGATAAAAGACGTCACCCATGAAGCGATTAATACATATATGGGTGAAGTAAAAATTGATGGATTAGGCATGTCGCTTATATATGAAAATGGATTGCTTCAATATGCCGTTACTAGAGGGGATGGAGTAATGGGGGAAGACGTCACTCAGAATGTCATTACCATTAAATCAATCCCACTAACCGTAAAAGAGAAAAAGCCATTTGAGGTAAGGGGTGAAGTATTCATGCCGAAAGCTTCTTTAGATGCCTTAAATAAAGATAGGGAAGCAAAGGGACTGCCTTTATTTGCAAATGCTAGAAATGCTGCGGCAGGAAGCATAAGAAACCTTGATTCTAGTGTCGCTGCTTCTAGGAAACTTGATGCCTTCTGGTATTACTTAGTAAATGCAAGGGAATTAGGATTCTCCTCCCATTCAAAGGCACTTGATTACCTAGATGAATTGGGCTTTAAGACTAACCATGAAAGAAGGCTCCTCCATGGGGTTAAGGATATGGTTAACTATATTGATGAATATACCCAAAAAAGAGAAAGTTTACCTTATGATATCGATGGACTTGTATTCAAGGTGGATAACTTGCTTGAATATGATGAAATTGGCTATACAGCAAAGACTCCAAAATGGGCAACAGCCTATAAATTCCCTCCATTAGAAGTTAAAACTAGGTTATTGGATATTATTTTAACAGTAGGCAGGACAGGGAGGATTACTCCTAATGCTGTCCTTGAACCTGTTAGGGTTGCTGGCTCTTTAGTGCAGAGGGCTACCTTAAATAATGAAGATTTCATTAAAGAAAAAGGATTAATGGTTGGAGATATTGTCTCTTTAAGGAAGGCAGCTGATGTTATTCCTGAAGTTGTAAGGTCAATAATACCCGAAAGAGATGGCACGCAGAAACCATTCATCATGCCTCTAGATTGTCCAATATGTCATAAGCCTTTAACAAAAGTACAGGGGTTGCATTATTGTCTAAATCCAGACTGCCAATCTAGAAAAATAGAAGGAATGATCCATTTTGCTTCTAGGGATGCGATGGATATAGATGGGATGGGAGATAGAGTTGTAGAGGAATTCTTTGGAGAAGGATTCTTAAGCGATATCCCTTCTCTTTATGAACTTTATAACCATGCAGAAGAAATAAAAGAATTAGATGGCTGGTCAGATAAATCAATTACAAGCCTAACCAAGGCTATCGAAGATTCTAAATCTCGTTCACTAGAAAGATTGCTATTTGGACTAGGCATAAAAGAAGTAGGATCCAAGACTGCTAAAATATTAGCCAAGCAATTCAAGAACCTTACTAATTTCTATATAGCAAGCGAACAAGAATATTTAAATATAGATTCTATTGGACCAGTATGTGCGAAAGCCTTATTTGATTATTTCCATGATGAAAAGAATAGGGAAATGCTAAATAAATTAGAACAATATGGGGTTAACTTCAATTATCTTGGGGTTGATGAAATTGATGTTAATTCCTATTTCTATAACAAGAATGTTGTTCTTACTGGTTCATTAGAAAGATATTCCCGTAATGAATTAACTTCAATTCTAGAAGGGATAGGGGCTAAAGTATCTTCTAGTGTCTCAAAGAAAACCGATTGCGTCATTGTTGGGAAAGATGCCGGAAGCAAGCTAGAAAAAGCTAAGCAACTAGGTGTTTTGACTATGGATGAAGAAGAAGCGCTTTCTCATTTAGGGAAAATCGGACAATAGTAGTATACTTTCAAAGAGGTTATTTATGAAAAAGATTACAAAAGAAGTTCTAAATGACGCGGCTATGAGATTAATGTTTAAATTAACTCCTGCTGAAGTCGATACTCTTTATGAAGAATTTGTTATTTTGACAAAGCAAATGGAATTATTAGGAGATATTAAAGATATTGACTCTTATGAATCCATGACTTTCCCATTTGACTGCGAGACTTCTTATTTAAGAGAAGATATTCCAGTAACTCCATTAGAAACTGAAGTTGCCTTAAAGAATGCAAAAGTTACTATGGATAACCAAATCAAATTACCAAAGGTGGTCATTTAATATGTCAGTTTTAGATAGAACAATATTAGAAATACATAAGGCCTATATCAATAAAGAAGTCACTCCTCTAGAATTAACATTAGAGGCAATAAAGCGGGCCAAGGAAGATAAAAATAACGCGATAGAAATTCTAGATGAAGTAGGTGCGATAGAATTTGCTTCATCTTTAAAAGAAGTAGAAATAGATAACCCATTATGGGGAATTCCATTTTTCTGCAAGGATAATTTTTCTACCAAAGGAATAGAAACTACGGCATCTAGTAATGTCTTGAATGGATATGTTCCTGTTTTTGATGCCGAAGTAGTAGCTAGATTAAAGCAAAAGAAAGCCATCATGATTGGTAAATCCACCATGGATGAATTAGCCATGGGCGGAACTGGCACGACTGGCCATAAAGGAAAAACATTTAACCCATATGATGAAACTCATACTAGGATGATTGGTGGATCTAGCTGTGGCAGTGCTGCCTTAACTAGTGCAGGGGTCGTTCCTTTTGCTACTGGAAGCGATACTGGTGACTCAGTTAGAAAGCCAGCTGCCTATGCTGGATTAGTAGGAATGAAGCCAACTTGGGGAAGAGTTTCTAGGTTTGGTTTATTCCCATTTGCCCCAAGTCTAGACCATGTTGGATATTTCACCCGTTCAGTTAAAGATAGTGCCGTTTTATTAAATGCTTTAGCAGGAAGGGACGAAAAAGATTCAACTTCATCAACTGTAGAAGTACCAAATTACTTGACCCATATAGATGATTCTATAAAGGGAAGGAAGATCGCAGTCATTAAGGAAATAAATGAATCAGTAAGTGATAAGAAGCTTCTTTCTTCTTTTGAAAAAGGCGTAGAAAAGCTAAAAGAAGAGGGTGCTATAGTAGATTATGTATCTTTCCCATTAGAATTATTAAAGGCAATCTATCCAGCCTATATAGTAATTTCTTGTGCCGAGGCTACTAGCAATGATGCAAATCTAGACGGCATCAAGTTTGGCCCAAATTATGGAGGCAATAGTTATCAAGAAGTAATGATGAATGCCAGGACTAAAGGATTCTCAGAGCTAATTAAAAGAAGATTTGTCATCGGAAGTTTTGCTTTAATGAGAGAAAACCAGGATGTATTGTTCTTACGTGCTACTAAAGTAAGGGCCAAGATTGTTGAGAAAGTTAATGAAATATTATCTTCTTATGATGCAATCCTTACTCCAGCCGCACCTAATGTTGCACCGTTATTTGAAGGAAGCAGCAACAAGTTATCTAGCGAATATCTAATCGCTGATAATCAACTTGCCCTTGGTAATTTTGCCGGATTGCCTTCAATTACCCTTCCATTAACATTAGAAAACTCCCTTCCATTAGGAATTAATTTCATGGGAAGGAAATTCGAGGAATCATTATTATTCAACATTGCCAATAAATTCGAAGAAATCAGTGGTTTATCTAATCTAAGCGTCTTAAACAAAAAGGAGGGAAATCTATGAATTTTGAACCAGTTATCGGACTTGAAATCCATGTCCAGATGAAAACAAAATCCAAGATGTTTTCTTCTTCTCCAAATTCTTTCTCACGTTTCCCAAATAGCGAAGTCACTCCTTTTGATATGGCTTTTCCTGGAACGATGCCAGTAGTCAATAAGCAAGCAGTCATCAATGCAATTAGAGTTGCTAATGCCTTGCATATGAATATTGACCATACTCTTCATTTTGATAGAAAGAATTATTTCTATGCCGACCTTCCAAAGGGATTCCAGATTACCCAGCAAAGAAGGCCTATCGGATCTAATGGATATTTGATGATCAAGGATAAAGATGGCAATCCTAAACGTATTGGAATCGAACGTATCCACATGGAAGAAGATACATGTAAGCAACTCCATTTCGTTGACTATTCTCTTCTAGACTACAATAGGGCAGGTGCCCCATTAGTTGAAATTGTTTCTTATCCAGAGATGAGATCAGATGTCGAGGCGAGTAGATATGTCGAGGCAATTAGGAATATAGTCGTCTATTCCTTAACTAGCGATGGCAAGATGGAAGAAGGTTCCCTTAGAGTTGACGTAAATGTATCTTTAAGACCATATGGGTCAAGCGAATTCGGCACAAAGGTCGAATTGAAGAACCTCAATTCCTTAAAGAATATTGAATTGGCCTTGGCCTATGAAATATCTAGGCAAAGCTCCATTTTGTTAAGTGGAGGCAAGGTCGAACAAGAAACTAGAAGATTTGATGAATCTAGCGGCAAGACTATATTGATGAGAAAGAAAACCGATGCGGTTGACTATAAATATTTCCCTGAACCAAATATCACTCCAATCAAATTAAGTGATGAATTTGTTAATGAAGCAATATTTACTTGCCCTGAATTATATGATTCGAAAAAGAATAGATATATGTCATATGGCTTAGCAGAAGTAGATGCCGATATCATCTTGTCTTCATTAGATATGGCCTATTATTTTGAAAAATGCATCAAGGGTAATGAAAAATTAGCCAAGACCATATCCAATTTCTTAATCGTAGAGACTAATTCATATCTAAATAAAAATGGGCTAACCATGGCTGATTTTAAATTAGCTCCAACCGATTTAGCTAAATTAGCATCTATGCAAGAAGAA
This sequence comes from uncultured Mollicutes bacterium, assembly GCA_900550795.1. GTDB lineage: Bacteria > Bacillota_I > Bacilli_A > RFN20 > CAG-826 > Alloenteromonas. The sequence goes on along the minus strand of URTN01000003.1, from coordinate 6,424 downwards.
GGATATTCGCATAAGCAATGCGCGGATATTTTCTTCTATTGCCTTGATAATACTTCTTCTATTGAAGATGCAGTCAAAGCGCTTCATATCGAGAAACAATCTAATGATGCTAGCGAGATATTACCAATGGTAACTGAGGTATTAGATGCAAACCCACAGTCTATTGCTGATTTTAAAGGCGGTAACGGCAGGGCTATTGGATACCTTATCGGACAAGTCATGAAAAAAGGAAAAGGGAAGATAAATGCTTCGTTAGTTGCTAAAATAATGAACGAAGAAATTAATAAAAGGTAATAAGCATGGAAAAAGAGATTGAACTTCTAAAGCAATACATAAAGGAAGTATCCTCTTTTTCGTTACCTAAATATAAAGAACTACCAGGTGTGGAACTTTATATGGAACAGGTACTTAAATTCATTAATGGGGCCCTTGAAACCCTTTCTCCAAATGAAGAAAAGAAATTAACTTCCTTCATGGTTAATAACTATGTTAAGGCCAAGATGGTTTCTGAACCTGTAAAGAAAAAATATTCACGTGACCAAATTGGTTATTTGATGGCAATTTCCCTCATGAAGAATACTTTGTCTATGTCGGATATGTCTTTATTGCTTGAATTAGATAAAGGTATATCTACCGATAAGGGGAAGTTATATGCCTTCTTTTGCGAATTAGAGACTTCCATTATCTCTGAATCTAGTGACAAAGTTTCTATTAAGATAGACCAAATTGCCAAACGTTATAAAGCTGAAGCCAAGACAAGCCCAAAGAAAGCGACTGAAAACGCTAGGGATGGACTTGGTTTATTAGCACTTCGCCTTGCTATATCTAGCCAGGCCAACAAATTGCTTTCTGATTACATCATATCCTTATTACGCAATGAACTTCATGGAGAAGTGGCAACATTAGAAGTAACCCCTTCTAGCCATGAATTAAAACATGAAGCCATTGCGACTGAAAAAGAGGCAAAGCGATTAGCGGAGGCTAAATATACCCACGCTAAAGCAAAAGCCAAGAAGGAAGAAGTAAAAGAGAAAGAGAAAGAAAAAGCTAAGGCAAAGCCTAGCAAGGAAGAAAATAAATCCAAGAAGGAGAAGAAGAAATGAGAATTCTAGTTACTGGAGGGACTGGTTTTATAGGAAGTGAGACCGTTATAGCCTTAATTGAAAAAGGATATGAAGTCTCTATTGTCGATAATCTATATAATTCCAAGAAAGAAGTCCTAAATAGAATCAAGACATTAACTGGAGTAATGCCGACTTTCTATGAAATCGATTGTTGTGACATGGCTTCTTTTAGAAAAGTATTCGAAGCTGAACATTTTGATGCAGTCATCCATTTTGCTGGATTAAAAGCCGTCGGGGAATCGGTTGCTAAACCAGTTGAATATTATTCAAATAACCTTATTTCTACATGTAATCTTTTGACTTTGATGAAAGAATTTAACGTCAAGAAATTAGTCTTCTCTTCCTCTGCAACTGTATATGGAGTTCCAGATAGAGTCCCATTAAAAGAAACTGACCCAGTAAAGAGTGCGACTAACCCATATGGCGAGACCAAGGTCATGATTGAAAGAATCATCACCGATTATTGTGCTGCCGATAGTAGCATGAATGCCGTCTTGTTACGTTATTTCAATCCAATCGGTGCCCATCCAAGCGGACTACTTGGAGAAGATCCAAATGGTATTCCAAATAACTTGATGCCTTATATTTGCCAAGTTGCAATTGGTAAGCTTAAATGCTTGAAAGTATATGGAGATGATTATCCAACTCCAGATGGATCTGGAATAAGAGATTATATCCATGTAGTTGATTTAGCTTTAGGGCATGTCGCTACTATTAAGAAATTAGAAGAAAATCCAGGATTAGTTATCTATAACCTTGGTACTGGAAAAGGTACTAGCGTATTAGAGATGATTTCTGCTTTTGAAAAGGCAACTGGAGTCAAGATTCCTTATGAAATAGTAGGAAGAAGAGCAGGGGATGTCACAGAGAATTATGCTGAATGCGATAAGGCTAAAAACGAACTAGGCTGGGTTGCTAAATATAATGTAATCGATGCCTGTAGGGATGCCTATAACTTCCAAAAGAAGAATCCTAACGGAATATAAAGAATATGAAGGGCTATTGCGTGATGTAGTAGTCCTTTTTATTTACAAAAGAGTCTTTTTGTCATAGAAGTGGCTTTATTCTCTTTTTAATATCTTTTGATTTGATTAGAATAATTTTAACTAAGGGAGAGAAAATCCATGCACGAAGAATTTGAACTTACTTTATCAACCGGCGAGAAGATGAAAGGCGTCGAATATATCGTTAAAGACGCTAAATACAACTTGACTATCCAGACTGGTATGTGTGAACACGCTACTAGATATGAAGAAGTGGCAAAGCACTTAAATTCAAAGAAAATAAATGTCTTTGTGCTTGATGCATTTGGACAAGGATTGAATGCCGAGTCAGTTGAAAGACAACAAATCTGGCCAAAGAATGGATTCTTTAAGAATGTCGAAGGTATTGCCTTAATGGTCGATAGGGCTAAAGCAAATGACCTTCCTACAACTCATTTTGGTCACTCCATGGGTTCATTTATGACCCAGTCTTTCATGGAACGTTATCCTGGAAAGGCAGATAAGATAATATTATGTGGTTCAAATGGGGGACAACGTTTTTTAATGAAACTAGCCTCTTTCATCGCGAACATCGTTGTTAATAAATCTAATCTAGAAAAACCAGTCCCACTGATCCAAAAGTTATCACTTGATGCCTATGCTAAATCGATTAAGAACAGGAAAAGTGATTTGGATTGGCTTTCTTATGACGAAGAAAATATCGAGAATTATAAAAATGACCCATATTGCGGGGCACTTAATACGGGTTCCTTCTGGAAAGGATTCCTCAAGGGTATGTCTACTATCTGGGACAAGAAGCAATTAAAGAATATCGATAAGAATACTTCTATATTCATAATCGCCGGAAAAGAAGATCCAGTCGGAAGAAATTCAAAAGGACCTATCTGGCTATATGAGACATATAAGAAACTTGGAATTAAGAAAGTATCCATGAAATTATATGACCATATGAGACATGAAATACTTAATGAGACCGAAAAAGAGATGGTCTTTGATGACGTTAGCGAGTTCGTTACTAAGTAAAACTACTTTTTCTATCTAAAAAGTGCGATAATCTAACCATTAAGTGACGGAGTTTTATTAATGGGTGATGTATTTGATAACAAGATTCTTCTTGTGACTGGGGGAACCGGTTCTTTCGGACACGCGGTTACTAGGCGTTTCCTCCATACAGGGATAAAGGAAATCAGGATACTTTCTAGAGACGAAAAGAAACAAGATGACATGAGAAAGGAATTTGATGACGAGAAACTCAAATTCTATATCGGTGATGTACGTGACTATAATTCGATAGTAAACGCCTTCAAAGGCGTTGATTATGTTTTCTCTGCCGCCGCATTAAAACAAGTTCCTTCATGCGAATTCTATCCTTTAGAAGCTACTAAGACTAATGTACTTGGTTCGGATAATGTTATTACGGCCTGTGTTAATAACCATGTAAAGAATGCAGTTTTCCTATCTACTGATAAAGCTGCCTATCCAATTAATGCGATGGGTATAACAAAAGCCTTAATGGAAAAGAATGTCATTGCTAGAAGTAGGCAACTACTAGAAGGTGATACAGTTCTTTGCCTTACTAGATATGGTAATGTCATGGCTAGTAGGGGTTCAGTTATCCCGTTATTTTTAGATCAAATCAAAGCAGGTAAGCCAATTACTATTACGAATCCTGACATGACTAGATTCATGATGACTCTAGATGATGCAGTCGATCTAGTTATGTTTGCTTTCCAACATGCCCATCAGGGAGATTTATTCGTCCAAAAAGCCCCAGCTGCAACAATTGATACATTAGCCAAGGCCGTTATTGAATTAACTGGATCTAAAACCGGTATCCAAAATATCGGGACTAGACATGGCGAGAAATTATACGAGACCCTAGTTACTTCAGAAGAAATGGTTAGGGCCGAAGATATGGGTAATTTCTTTAGGATTGCTGCCGATAATAGGGATTTGAATTATGATAAATATTTCTCTAAAGGCGATCCAAAGATGGATCAAATAGATACCTATAATTCCCATAATACGACTAGACTTGATGTCGAAGGAATGAAGAAATTGCTTAAGAAATTATCCTTGTTCGGGGGAAGCTGCCTTTCATGAAGATACTTCTAACTGGTGCGAAAGGGTTTATTGGTAAGAACTTGTCTTTTTTCCTTAAAGAAAAAGGATATGAAGTTTTAAGTTATGATATTGGGGATGAAGATAAATTAGAAGAATATGTCTCTTCTAGCGATTTTATTATTAACCTTGCTGGAATCAATAGACCTTTAAGCAAAGAAGAATTCTATGATGGTAACGTCAATTTTGCTGCTAGATTACTAGATATAGTTAAGAAAGTAGGATCTAAGTCTCCTATAATTCTAACTAGTTCAACTAAAGCCACATCTACTTCCGATTATGGGAAAAGCAAGAAGATGGCAGAAGACCTATTTTTTGCTTTTTCAAAAGAAAATAACCACCCCGTATATGTATTTAGGCTATATAACGTATTCGGAAAGTGGTGCAGGCCTAGCTATAATTCAGTAATCGCGACTTGGTGTTATAACATTACTCATGATTTACCTATAGAAATAAATAAAGATGCCCCATCTATCGATTTTGTCTATATCGATGATATTGCATCTAATTTCATTTCTATTATTGAAGGAAATCATACTGGATCTAACGAAATACTTTATGTTGAGCCTCATTATTCTAAGACTTTAGAAGAAGTTGCCTCGTTATTAGAAAGCTTCAAGCAATCTAGAATTAACCATATGGTGCCTAATATAGCCACCCCATTTGAAAAGAAGCTATATTCGACTTATCTAAGTTATCTAGATAAATCTAGTTTTGCCTATCCATTAGATATGCATAAAGACTACAGGGGTTCATTTACCGAAGTATTAAAGACAATTGGGCAGGGACAGGTATCAATTAATATATCTAAACCTGGGATTAGCAAAGGTAATCATTATCATCATACCAAGAATGAGAAATTCCTTGTTGTAAGTGGTACTTGCCTTACTGAATTTAGGAAAATAGATTCAGATGAGATAATTTCAATTAAGACAAGTGGAGATAAATTAGAAGTAATTGATATACCTCCAGGATATACTCATTCCATAACTAATATAGGCAAGGAAGATTCAGTTACCCTTATGTGGGCGAATGAATTATATGATCCGAAAAATCCTGATACGATATTTATGAAGGTAAGAAGCGATGAATAAGAAATACAAGGTAATGACAATAGTAGGGACCCGTCCTGAAATAATTCGTCTATGCGAAGTCATAAAAAGGCTAGACAAGGATTTTGATCATATCTTGGTCCATACAGGACAGAATTATGATTATGAACTAAATGAGATATTCTTTAAGGAATTTGGATTACGTAAACCTGATTATTTCTTGGGTGCAGTAGGGGAAAACCTAGGCCATACGATGGGTAATGTCATTGCTAAATCCTTTGATTTGATAAAAGAAGTAAATCCTGATGCCATATTGATACTTGGAGATACCAATAGTGCATTAAGTGCCATATCCGCGAAAAGATTAAAATGTCCTATATTCCATATGGAAGCAGGAAATAGGTGTAGCGATTGGAATGTTGCCGAGATGACCAATAGGACTATTGTTGACCATATATCTGATGTCAACTTGCCTTATTCTTTCTATGCCTATGGCAATTTGATAAAAGAAGGATTAAGCGTTGATAGGCTTGTCAAAACCGGTTCTCCAATGAAAGAAGTAATCGATAATTATAGGGATAAAATCGAATCTAGTACAGTTATTGAAGACCTAGGATTAAGTAAAGGCAAATATATTGTTATATCTAGCCACAGGGAAGAAAATGTCGATATTCCATCTAAATTCAATACATTATTCCCTGCCTTAAATAAAATAGTAGATGAATTAAAGATGCCTGCTATTTTTTCAGTTCATCCTCGTACAAGGAAACGTCTAGATAGCCTTAGATTCAAGTTATCCCCATATATAAAAGAATCTAAGCCATTTGGATTCTTTGAATATGTTAAGTTACAGGAAAATGCCTATGTAGTTCTTTCTGATTCAGGCACTTTATCTGAAGAATCCTCGATTTTAGATTTCCCTGCCGTCTTGATTAGGACTTCAACCGAAAGACAAGAAGCGAACATACATGGGTCGATTGTTTTAGGTGGAGTCGATTATGAGGGCATTAAAAAAGGCATAGAAGATGCTAGGGAAATTCATAAAGAAGGTAATAAATTACGTATCGTTCCGGATTATGATACAAATGAAGTATCTTCAATTGTTTCTAGAACTATCTATAAA
>URTN01000002.1 GCA_900550795.1 uncultured Mollicutes bacterium | reverse complement strand
GCATCTACTGCAACTGGGACTTTATTTGGAGTTCCTCCATCGAGGTTAGTTAGTTTGATATCATCGATCCAAAAATTACCGCCTGCAGTTGAAACAAATGAAATATATCCAGCAGTGTCCCAGTTATATCTAGTTAGAATCGGATTTCCTTCAGCATTTGCAGGATTAGTTAACCAAGTTTTTACCAAACCGTCTTCTGCCCTGATATGGACTTTCATCATAACGTCCTTATTGGCTTCGTTTAGCATCAATGTATCAGCGCCACACCAACCTCTATCACCAGCTTGTCCATTTAGGAGGGAATCGACTGTATCAACACCGAAATAAATTAATCCAGAACTAGTGAATGGGTCGCTTGGATTATCTTTTCCAAGTGAAACACCAATCCAAGTAGAAGCTGGGGTGATTTTACCGTCATCATCTTCTTCTAGTTGCTGTTTCTTGCAGGTGAATTCTAAATCAAAGTTAGCGTATTCGTGTTTGGTTGCAAAATAAGATCCATCGGCAGAGTCTTTAAATCTAACCATTCCGTCTTCTTGAATATAGACGTGTCCGTCTTCTTCAATAACATTACCACCACTTAAGGTTGTAGATTTATAAGTCCAGTTATGGTCAATCTTACCGCCTTCAAAAGTTGGGGCTAAATCGCGTCCAGACTTGCTAACTCCCTTATAGTTAGAGATTTCTATTTTTGAAATCTTACTAGAAGTAGTTCCGTTCCCTAAGAAAGCAATTCCAACTCTTCCTTCTCCGAAAGTAGTGACAGAAGAAACGCTCTTGGCTCCAAATGTACCCGTAACAGTATATGAAGTTCCATCATATGTAATAGAAGACTCTAATTTTGCGGTAGTTCCATCTAAGGAAGTTTCCCCTAAAGATTCGCTAGCTTTAAGTTCGCCACCGACATATAAAACCAGCTCGTTAGCAGTCCCGTTTTTCTTAATTCCAACAAAATTAGCAGTTGTTGCATCGGATACTTCTCCATTTAGGCCTGTAGCAATTCCAATAGCCTTTTCTCCTAATGTTTCAAGAGCTAATGTAGCAGTCATGGAAACGACTTTATTAGAATTTTCTCCTCTTGTATAAGATGTCTTATAAATAATGCCAGCCCCAGTGTCTGGAGAAGATGCGACTAAATATTTAGCAGGATCATTGCGAGTACATTTAGCTTGGTTAATCATAACCGAGTCCATGACAAACTTATCAGTTCCAGGAGTCTCGAAATCTTCTTCAACAACATAGGCTAAATTAGCTAAATCTTTATTATCAGCAAGCCCAACTTTGATATTGTCTAAAGTGACGGAGCCAGTAAAAGAATTACCCATGAAGGCAACATAGCCACTGCCAACGGAAGCAAAAACACCAGCGGCCCAATAACAAATTAGACTATATTCCCCTCCTGCTACTTTTCCATATAATTCAGCCGATCCATCGGCATTGAATACCATTCGATAGGAACCATTAATATATGTATTGAGTGCTTGCCACTGCGTTTGAACACCTGCTGCAGTAAATGGGACTATATTCGTTGCTGTAATTGCAACATTTCTATTTAGTTGAAGCATGACCATATCGCCCCAGCATCCACCGTAATTAGAAGCGCCTTTGCCAATGCATAAGAAGCCTCCACTATCATAATCGGAGGTAGAGAATTCTACGACGGTAGATTTGCCTTCAACGACGGTTAAGACATCCTTTGTCCTAAAGAATCCATCGTTATAGTTCATGGTCGATAAGGTGACGGAGCCACTTTTATCAACGAAATTAAATGCCCCTCCGTTTCCTTTTACGACATCAAAAGTTTCAGTTGGGATGCCATTAGGAAATCCTTCGCTAACTGTCGAGTCGAGGAATGTTGCGGCTGATGTCGCTTTTGGTTGAGATATCCCTGCTGCAATTGCGCCTAAGGCAAGTAGCATTCCAGGAATTAATAGTAATTTACCTTTCATGTGATTTTTCACTCCTTTCAGTAAATATACAAACGGGCTATTGCCCAAAATAATTAATATTCAACGGCGGGGAAGAACCTCTCCAATAGCCACTTAATTAATTGGATTAATGGGATACCTATGACGGTAAATATCATTCCAACAGCAGCGGCTTTATATAATTGATTTGCATTAACTAAATTCATGATGAATAAGGCAATAGTAGAAGAAAGCCCATCATAAGGTCCTCCTCCTGTTAATAACATCGGTTGCAGGAAGAGAGTAAAGATGACAGATACACCAGAAACAAATAAGGTAGTAATTGTTCCTGAAATCATCGGAGTTACAACCTGGACAAGTTCTCTCCATAATCCAATTCCATCCATTTTCCCTGCTTCGAAAATATCAGTAGGAATACGGTTTATCGCACCCGAAAGCAAGACGACGTTATAGCCAATTCCAGCCCATAAACAATAGAAGAGAACCATCCACATTACTGTTGATTTATCTCCTAACCATCCGTTTTTAGGAATTATTCCACCTAGTCCTATGGCTTTAAGAATTTCATTAACTGGTCCAAATGTTGAATCAATCATGAACGAGAATGACATGGTCAAAACAACGACAGAGATAATATTTGGAAGGAAGAATATAACCCTGAAAGCTTTAGATCCAGGCACCTTCTTTTGAAGAATATAGGCACAGAAAATTGAAACCGGAAGCAAGACAAAATTATTGCTCAGGAACAAATATATGGAATTTATAATTGAGTTTCTTAAATCAGGTTCATCTGGGCTAGCTAATCTTTCAAAAGCCCATTTGTAATTATCTAAGCCTACAAATATCTCTCCTAATTCATAATCTAGCCTTTGGAAAGACATTACTATCGTGTCGATGTTAACGTAAGCCCAAAAAACAAGGAACTGCAAAAGAGGATAGGCAATCATGCATATGATGAATATTGTCCTACCCCAATTATGCTTTTTCTTGGGCTTATGTAATTTTAATGTTTCGACCTCATCCATAATTTACTTAACAAATGGGATAACAAATATTCCATCTCCCTCGTCTAGAGTGATTTCGAATTTATTGGAATTAAGTTCAACTACTTCTTTGTTCTCGCCATGGTAAACAAGGGCATGTGTCGCACCATTGAAATCAAGGCTAATGACATCTTTTTTAAGTTCGGAAGGATCAGAGAAGTTAGAAATAATGAATCCATCCCTTCCTTCTTTGTTCTTAAAGGAGCCGATTAAAGTATTTTGAGAACAATTTATATTAGAAATGGCATCAATCTTTTCTAGCGATTGTTGGCACATTTCGATTTGTCTTGGAGTACCCGATACTTCGCTTCCTACAATAGGCATCGTACCAACCCAAGAGAAATCTAGATAAGCTTCGTCCATGCTCATCAAATCTTTATTAACGTTTTTGACATGATTATATAAATCAGTTCTCTTTCCATCTTTTGTAATCATTGATGGTGAAGAGGCTTCACCAAATTCAAGTGGAGTCCAGTAGCAGAAATACTGAATAGACTTGGAGCCATATGCCAATTCAGTCATTACTTGATGACGTACTTCGGCTTCATTTGGAATTCTAGTATTCTTATCAAAACTCATCGCTTGAACGAAGGTATACATATCAATCCCGGCTTCTTTACATTTGTTGGCCACTATTTCAAGATTCCACAAGACATCTTCAGTTAATGATTTGTTGCCATAGATGTCTTCAGCCATTGAATAATGATCATATGAAAGGAATTTTGGTTTTAGCTTTTGAATATAAAGATCAATATATTCGGCATAGGAATCGGTTTGAGTTTGGCTAGTTAAGGCATATGTAGGGAATAAATTTACATAGAATTCCTTGCCAGGATAATCTTGTTCATATAATTCTTTTAATTTTGCAAGGGAGTCAAATCTAGAAGCCCCGGGTTCATCAGTAACCAAAAATCCACGCAAAGCCTCAGCATCGTCATAGGATTTTGTAATGTTGTGCAAATCTCCTTTTTCTAATTCAAGGAGATCGGGGTCTAAATTGATATAGTCTCTTGCTAAATATTCAATGCCAGCATTTTTAGCATATTCCAATGCGTTCTTCATAGCAGTTCTATTGCCGATTTCATAAAGGGCATAGATAACATTAATCCCGCTTTCGGCAATTTCGTTATATCTTTCTTGGGTTATGAAATTTGGATTTCCCTTGTTATTCCAGTTTTCGGCTGGAGGAGCAACCCAGGCACCAACGCGAAGAACATTTTCAGCTTGTTTGGAAGCAAAATCTGGCTGTCCTGAAACAACATCATATTTAATTTTATTGGCATCATTGCAAGACATAAGGCAGACCCCTCCAAAGGCTGTTAAAGAAATTAATTTGAGTATCCTTTTCATTTTCCAAAGTTCCCCGCTTCTTTTTGGAACTTGCTCCAGTTATTAGAAACAAAGTTATAGATTGTGTTATGAACTGTCTCAGCAGAATCACCTTCCTGGATCATCTTTGAATAAGGTGCGCCATATCCTGGCCATGTATTAAGGCTATTTTGGTAATACATGATGGATTTAGAATTCATATAGACATTCTTTCCTTCTTCCCACATCAAGCAGCAATCTTTTGTGAAATCTGAGATGCCTTCAATTGTTGAAGGGTTCTTTTCATATTTGAAAGGGCGGATGCCTCCAGCTGATTTTGTAAATATTTCTAGGGCACTTTCGGTGCAGGTATAAGCCAGGAATTTCTTAGCAGCTTCTTTATTAGCGGCTTTCCTTGGGATAACCATGAAGTCTCCAGAAGTGCAATATAGCAAGTCTTCTTTAGCGCCTTCTATTGTTGGGGTTTTCATTAAGCGCATCTTGAAATTCGATGGCATGGATGACTTCATTTCGTTTTCAAGCCAAGCCCCATTAGACATCATGGCAGCTTCGCCTCTAACAAAAGACATTTGGGATTCCATGAATTTCTTTCCAGCTGCACCAGGAATTGAATTCTTTGGGCTTCCATCATCTCCGCAAACTAGTTTTTCAAATCCTTTGAGGGCTTTTAATCTCCCTTCCTGCTTATAGACTTCAGGAGATTCAAACTTCCAGAATTCATCCCATTTTTCTCTGCCTTCATATTGAGCCCACCACTGCAATGTTGTGAAATCCCAATATGATGCGACTGCACCGCTCCAAGAGAATGGGGCAACAGTACCAGCACTATCGCTATTAATCTTGTTGCATAATGTTTCTAATTCAGCAAATGTAGTAGGAACACTCCATTTATATTGCTCAAACATTGAAGCGTTATAAACCAATCCACAAGGGTTAACTGACCATGGAAGTGCATAATATTTTCCTTTAACTTCTCCAAAGTCTTGTAAACCTTCAACTATGGAGTCTTTAACTGTGCGGTTAGTACCTTCGACAGTAGTGTTATATAAATCGTCTAGAGGCTCTAGATAACCATTGACAGTCCAAGGCTGCCAATTTGTTTGAAGAACCATTGCAATGTCAGGCAAATTGGTTCCGTTTTGTAATCTTGGCAAGATATTGACAGTCATCTGGGCATCGCCATCAAGATCCAATTTAATTTTGTCATCAGGATGCTTTTCGTTATAGTCGGTTTCCCAATCAAGGAGGAATTGCCTCCAAAAGCCGGCTTCAACAAAAGCAATTTTTACAATTGAATACTCGCCGTCTTGAGTAGTAGGTTTGCCACCACAAGCAGTCAAAGCTAAAGCAGATAAACACATTAATGCGATGTTACGGATTTTTATTTGTTTCATATTTCTCTCCTTAAATGAGCAAATATTGTTTCCCTATATTTCTATTGTAAGGGCTTCCAAAGATAATTTAAAGTATTTTTTTAACCCGTTTAAATAAATACTAGAAATAAGGAAATTTGTTTGACGTTTATATTTATATAACCTGTTAAAAAGTAGCGTTTAAAAATTAATTTAAACCACCTAAAAGCACCCTAAAACCAGGGGAAATCAGAATATCAGTACTTAAGAAAAGACTTATTTAAGTAAACCGAGTCTATTGAAATAACATATAGGCTGACTAGCCCAGCCATGGCATAGACTGCCTGCGTTGTTAAAGTCTTTATAACCTAGTTCGGTCTCATAGAAAGTAGTTGCGCCTTCTTCTAGCATTTTACCATATACTCTTTTAATGTCGCCTAAAACAAAAGACGAATACAAGCTATCTACTTCTAACAAGGCATCATATAAAAGAGGCTTTGATGATAAGGTTGATTTTATGAATTTAGTTTCTGGATTTGTTAATTCTTTGGCTAGGTTAATTGCTTCTTCTTTTGTTGCATAACCAACCAATATAGCCAAAGCATTACCATATTGAGAACATCTAGAATCATCCTTGCTCATCTTAAAAAATCCTTCTTGAAGGAACTCTTTTCTTGCAGCTTCCTTGTTTTCTAGATAAATCGAAGAATAGTCATTATTTATCCCTAAGGCGTGTTCTATTCTTTCAAAACTCCTTAAAGCTTTTACAAATAATCCATTGATGATTAAATCAGCAACCCTATATTGCTTTTGCATCAAGCCACCTTCTAAACCATCTTGCCATTCATAGAAATTCCATGTTCCGGGATGGTTAAATGTATATATCAATCCGTTCTCATATTGTTTAAAGAAAGTATTCATCAAATCCTTTAGTTTAGGATAGATTCTCTTTAATGTTTCTTTATCTTTTGTATGCTGATAATAAAGATCTACTGCAAAAAAGTAATAAAGGGAGAATGAAGGAATAGTTAAATATGATTTGCTAGGAGAACATATCGAAAGGAGATGATCTTCCCTATAATCTTGGCTAATCAGAATTAACGATGACTTAAGTTGTTCTACATTGGTAAAGCAAACAAATCCAGCGACTGCTTGGTTTAATGAATCCATTGCATATAAGCACTGCTCTCTCCATGGGCAATCTTCATAATGTTCGTGATAACAACATTCCAAAGTATAAACACATGTGTCATATATTTTTTTAACTAATGGGTCGTCTATTTTGTATTCTTTCTTGATGAATGGGTATTTGACTTCCCTAATCCCAAAATAAGATATTTCAATATCGTCTTCTGCGAATACTTCTAGGTAACGTAATCCTAAACGTTTGAAAAGGCCTAGGAATTTGTTTTCCCCTTCTTTAGCAATATATTCAAAAGAGAAATCCCTGCCTTCAATTTGATAGACGATAGATTCTTTTTCTTTATGTTCGGCATATGCAATCAATATCTTTTGCTTTATATTCGAAACAAAATCCAAATCGAGATAACCCACTACCTCTTTATTGAAGTCTATCAAATAATGACCCTTGCCTAATCTAGTTGCAGAGCATTGAAGCCTTTTCTTTAACTCGATTTTCTTATTTAACCTAAATTCTATATCCGAATTAGATTTAACTACATAAGACTTATGTAATTCATTTTCTTTACCATTTGCATCAAAACAATACGAATAGCCTAATTGAGGGGTGATTCTCTTTTTTAAATGGGGAATATAGTTTGGATGCTTGCAAGACAATATGGATTCATCGCTTTTTAAGATGATCTTGGAATCATTAGAGGCAATTACAAACTTTAATTTTGAATCGCCTTTGCAATAGGAAGAGAAATCGTTTGAACCAAAATAATACATCTCGATTCTTATATCGTTATGGCCCTTATTTAATTTGATAGACTTTTTATCTCCAATTAAATGGTTTGGATAGGATGGAGATATCCCAAAATAAACTAATTCGCCATTTAAATAGATAACGGCGTCGCTATCTCCTGCTATAAGAAGTTCGGCATCTTCTACTACTGAATCAAAATTAGTTTTATAAAGATAATATTCATCTTCCGTAGGGGAAGAAGTCTCGCAAATCCAATCGGCTTTTTCTAATAATCCAAGTTTTTCAATGTCATCCATAATTATTCCTATTCGGAAATAGTAAAAATCAATTTAAACCGTTTTTCAAATCAAATAAATCAAGCAAAATCCTTTATGATTAATCATAAAAAGAAGTTGAATTATTACTATGTTGATTGATTTTCAAAGCGATGAATAAGTAATCTAGGCATTAACTAAATCAATACACGTCCTTAACGGATTTGTCTTTTTAAGAAAAAGAAAAGCCTAGATGCATCTAGGTTAGACACGTTCTAGGCTTAAGAATTTAAATTAATTACTTAGTAGTTTTTGGACCAGCAGCAACAAGAGCTTTACCAGCTTCATTAGATTCATATTTGACGAAATTCTTTTGGAATCTAGAAGCAAGATCTAAAGCCTTATTTTCCCAAACGGTTGGATCAGCATAAGTATCACGAGGATCTAATATTGCTGGATCAACTCCTGGAAGGGCAGTTGGTACTTCAAAATCAAAGTAAGGAATCTTCTTGGTTGGGGCGGTTAAGATAGCTCCAGAAAGGATAGCATCGATAATTCCACGGGTATCCTTAATGGAAATACGCTTACCAGTTCCATTCCAGCCAGTATTGACTAAGTAGGCTTTAGCACCACTCATCTTCATCTTCTTGACTAATTCTTGGGCATACTTAGTTGGATGTAATTCAAGGAAGGCTTGTCCAAAGCAAGCGGAGAAGGTTGGGGTTGGCTCGGTGATTCCTCTTTCAGTACCTGCTAATTTGGCAGTGAAACCAGAGAGGAAATAATATTGGGTTTGTTCTGGGGTAAGGATAGAAACTGGAGGCAATACACCGAAAGCATCAGCAGAAAGGAATATTACATTCTTAGCAGCTGGTCCATGGGAGATTGGCTTAACGATGTTCTTAATGTGATAAATTGGATAAGAAACACGGGTATTTTCAGTGACGCTCTTATCGGCAAAATCAATCTTTCCGTTTCCATCAAGTGTAACGTTTTCTAATAAGGCATCTCTAGTGATGGCATTATAGATATCTGGTTCGCTTTCTTTATCAAGGTTAATGACTTTGGCATAGCAGCCACCTTCGAAATTGAAGACACCATTATCATCCCATCCGTGTTCATCATCACCAATTAATAGACGCTTTGGATCGGTGGAAAGGGTGGTTTTACCAGTTCCGGAAAGTCCGAAGAATATAGCAGTATTCTCGCCATTCTTATCAGTATTAGCGGAGCAATGCATTGAAGCAATACCCTTTAATGGGAGGTAATAGTTCATCATGGAGAACATGCCCTTCTTCATTTCTCCACCATACCAAGTATTCAATATGACTTGTTCACGGCTAGTGATATTGAAGGCAACGCAAGTATCGGAACGTAGTCCAAGTTCTTCATAGTTGCTAACTTTGGCTTTAGAAGCATTATAGACAACAAAGTCTGGCTTGAAGTTCTTTAATTCTTCCTCAGTTGGACGGATGAACATGTTGCGGATAAAGTGAGCTTGCCAGGCAACTTCTACAATGAAGCGGACTGCCATGCGGGTATCTTTATTAGCTCCGCAGAATGCATCAACAACAAATAGACGCTTGTTGGATAATTCTTTGATAGCAAGTTCTTTGACAGCCTTCCAAGTTTCTTCGCTCATTGGATGGTTATCATTTGGATATTCTTTGGAATTCCACCATACGGTGTCCTTGGAATTATCATCGACGACTATATATTTGTCCTTTGGGGAACGTCCGGTGAAAACACCAGTCATAACGTTAACGGCACCTAGTTCGCTAACTTGACCCTTTTCATAACCGGTAAGAGTTGGCTTTGTTTCTTCTTCAAAAAGGAATTCGTAAGATGGATTATAAATGATCTCACTGGCTCCTTTAATGCCATAGGTTTCTAAATCAAGGTTTTTCATGGTTTTTTCTTGTTAAACAAGTCCTTTCTTTTGATTTATATTGCCCTGGTAAGGTTAGTAACTACATTAGCCTCACCAGAAGTAACCGTAATTAATTTTCCTTCCTCATCCTTGCCAAGCAAGGCACCCGTGGAGTTAATTCCAAGGCAATGAAGGAATTTATTCTCGCCATAATAATTCAAATAGATATCCTTATCCTTTAAATAATCGTGGGTAGCAATAATCTTGCTAAATGAATATGGATTTTTTCCTTCGCTTTCTAATAATTTATCAAGATTAGACAAGAATGAGAACAATATTGCTTTCTTATCAAATTCTTTCTTGGTTTCTAGATAAATCGAAGTGGCATTTAACCCTTCTTCAAATGATGAATTATTTAAATTTAACCCAATCCCGACAACTATGCATTCTAGAGAAGAAGAAGATATGCCTTCAGTTAATATCCCACATACTTTCTTATCGTTTATATAGATATCATTAGGCCATTTTATTAATGGAGATAATCCTAAATCCAATAAGGTTAATTCCATCGCTGCTCCAGAAAGTAAGGAGATAGAATCTAGTAATGAGGAATATTTTTTTCCCTTTAGCAAGAATGAGAATAGAAGAGATTTCCCATCATCAACCCAATGGCGTCCTAGACGTCCCCTACCACTAGTCTGGGTGATACAAGTAACAACGCTACCATCATCAAGAGAAGCGTAATTATTCTTGATGTAGGTAGAAGTTGAATCTAGCGACTTGAATTCGATGACGGTGTGCTTCATTTTCTTATCCTAAAAGCATTATCAATAGACCAGCAGCAACTGCAGATCCGATAACGCCAGCAACATTTGGTCCCATAGCGTGCATTAATAAGAAGTTGGAAGGATCTTCCCTAACACCTTCTTTTTGGACAACACGGGCTGCCATTGGAACGGCAGATACACCAGCAGCACCAATCATTGGATTGATCTTGCCTTTTGTTATCCAGCACATCAATTTACCAATCAATACGCCACCGGCTGTAGCCAATATGAAGGCGCAGATTCCAAGGGCGAATATCAATAAGGTCTTTGGATTTAAGAATGTAGCAGCATTTGCAGTTGCACCGACGCTTAATCCAAGAAGGATAGTAACTATATATAAAAGAGCATTTGAAGCATTTTCGACTAGCTTTGGAACAACGCCACTTTCTTTAATTAAGTTACCAAACATCAAGCAACCAATAAGTGGGGCACAGCTAGGAACAATCAAAGTAACTAGAATAGTAACGATGATTGGGAACAATATCTTCTTTGTCTTTGAAACAGGTTTTGGCATTTCCATATGGATTTGTCTTTCCTTTTTAGTAGTCAATAGGCGTATTACAGGGGGCTGGATAAATGGAACTAAGGCCATATATGAATATGCAGCAATTGCAATAGAAGATAGTAATTCAGGCGATAAACGCTTTGTAGTTAAGATGGCAGTAGGCCCATCGGCACCAGCGATAATACCAATCGAACCACATTGAGCTGGGGTAAACCCGCAGGCATATCCAAGAAGGAATGTAGCAAATATACCAATCTGGGCAGCAGCACCTAGAATCATGGTCTTTGGATTAGAAATAAGAGGTCCGAAGTCAGTTGTCGCGCCGATTCCTAAGAATATTAAACATGGATATATCTCATATTTAATACCTAGGTAAAGTGTTCCTAATAAACCTTCATAACCTTCAATAGGTCGTATGGTTTCCCCATTTGGATAGATTAAACCAAGCAAACCCTTGTAATGTTCTACCGTTTCTTCTCCATAAATTGGATCCATAACTCCGGATAGAGGCAAGTTAGCTAGAAGCATGCCTACACCCATAGGAATCAATAAATAAGGTTCAGCCTTGCGAAATATGGCAAGGTAAAGGAGCAATACGGCGATTAGAATCATGATTAGATTTTTCCAACCACCATCAACAAAGAATTGAGCGACACCGGTCGAATCCCAGAATCCTTTGAAGAACCCTCCTAAATCGTTATAAGTAGAAAGCAACATAAATTAACCCAATACTACTAATGCATCGTTAGCATTGACGGCTTGTCCTTTGCTAACACGGATTTCTTTAACAATTCCATCTTTAGGAGCCTTGATTTCGTTTTCTAGTTTCATGGCTTCTAGGATTACAAGGTTGTCACCGGATTTAACACTGTCTCCAACTTTGACTTTTATTTCTAATATGGTCCCTTGCATTGGGGAATTAACAGGTGTTCCTTCTCCAACTGGGGCAGCCGCTTTAGGAGCTTCACTAGCTTTTGGGGCAGCTGGAGCTGCAGCTACTGGGGCTTTTGCCTTTTCGATTTTCATAGGTTCAGTCTCGCTGATACCTAGGATTTTTACTTCATATGTCTTTCCATTGACTTTGACTTTGTAGATTCTCATTTTTTCTTCTCCTGATCAATGCATTTGCAACTAATGACTTTAAAGTCTTCTTTGTTTTCTTTTCTAAAATCGATAGACGCTACTAAAATTGCAGCCATCATATCGTCATCAACCTCTGTGCCATCTTCCATGGTTACGATTTCTTTAACGTCGAGAGCACGGATATGATTTATACCCGTTAAAACCAAGGTAATGACTGCTAAAACAACAAAAACAACCAATATGCAAAGGAGACAAAGCAAAGCTGCGTCTCCAAAGTTCTCTATTGCCCATAAAGGTTGTTTAGCTGGTGTTTCAGACGAACTTCCACTAGAAGAAGAGGCCAAAGCAATCAAATTAATTAAATTCATAACTTAATCGAAAATTCCTCCGCTTCTAATCCGTATTTACGTTTTAGGAAGGAGATTGCAACTTGATCAAATAAGGCGATAGACAAGACATCTTCGTCGGTTTTGGCAATCTTCTTGTATTGTTTCTTTAGTTTTTCGAATTCAGGTTCAAGTTTATCGGCTGGACGATAAGTAATGACTTCATCGTCTCCGATAATCTTCTTCTTGACCTCTTCATTTACTGGGGCTGGTGCTTTTCCATAAAGGCCATGAAGATAATCCTTGATTTCTTTTGGAACCATCTTGTAACGTTCGCCAGTAATGACATTCATGACAGCTTGAGTACCAACCATTTGTGATAATGGGGTAACTAGTGGTGGGTAGCCTAAATCTTTCCTGACATTAGGAACTTCTTTCAAGACTTGGTCATATTTATCCATGGCACCTTGCTTTTCAAGTTGATTCATCAAATTAGAAAGCATTCCGCCAGGGACTTGGTATTTAAGAATACTTGGGTTGCAGCAAAGTGCTTTTGGCTTAAGTATTCCATTCTTTAAATATTTATCTCTAATTGGAGAAAGAATTGCAGCAGCTTCATCAAGCTTTTCTTGGTCTAGTTCGGGATCGTATTTAGTACCCTTTAAGACATAATTGAAGGCTTCGGTGCAAGGTTGGGAAGTACCTCCGGAAAGAGGAGATAAAGCCGTATCGATAATATCAACACCTGCTTCTATTGCTCTTCTATAGGTCAATTGGCAAACCCCACCAGTACAGTGGCTATGAAGTTCGATAGGAAGATTGGTATCTTTCTTTAATTGCTTAATCAATGCGTAAGCATCTTCTGGTAAAAGAACACCGGCCATATCCTTAATGCAAAGGCTATCGGCACCCATCTTTTCAACTTCTTTAGCAAGTTCAACATAATAAGAAACTGTATGTACTGGGCTTGTTGTATAAGATAAAGCGATTTGGCAATGTCCGTTATATTTCTTGCAGGCATCAACTGCTGATTTTAGATTCCTTACATCGTTTAAGGCATCGAATACACGGATAATGTCTATTCCGTTTTCGAGCGACTTTTGCACGAATTTTTCGACAACATCATCGGCATAATGGTGATAACCTAAAATGTTTTGGCCTCTAAATAGCATCTGAAGCTTGGTATTTGGACATGCTTTCCTTATTGCCCTTAATCTTTCCCAAGGATCTTCATCCAAGAAACGTAAGCAGGAATCAAAGGTAGCTCCGCCCCATACTTCTAGAGCATAGTAACCAGCCTTATCTAGAAGCGGCGCAACAGAAAGAATCTCCTCGGTCGTAAGTCTAGTCGCAAGAAGTGATTGAGAGCCGTCCCTAAGTGCTGTATCGACGATTTTTACACCCATATTTTCTCTCCTTTTATAAGTTGATAAAAATTTTTTCAAAATCAGCAACATTGTACTACATTTTTCAGGTAAAAAACTACCGATTATAAAAATAATCGATTTACCGATAAATTAATAAACACGTGAAAAGAAATTGTCTATTTCAAAAGGCCGAATATAGATAAAGACTAGTTATTCTTTGCTAAAGGCGACAAACGGATACCTATTAAACAAGCAACAGCAATCTTAAATGTATCACCAGGCAAGAAAGGGACAACGCATACTAGTAAAGCTTTGTAGATATCATATTTAAGATATAAGACAAACCACAATGTTCCAAAGGCATATAAAACAACAGTTCCAATTATCATGGCAATTGGATAAAGCCATTTCTTATTTGGGAATTTAGATATTAATAAAGAAATTAGGAATACACATGGGATATAACCAAATAAATATCCGCCAGTCGGGCCAAACAAGACTTGTATACCGCCTTGGAATTTGGAGAATACAGGAAGCCCTGCCATTCCTAATAACAAATACAAAACAACCGGAAGAACGGCAATTTTATAATCAAAAGTAGCCCCGATTATATAGATAACTAAGGTTGCCAAAGTAATAGAAACAGGATCTAAAGGTATTGATAAAGGCGATAAAACGCACATAAGCGCGGTAAATACACCTACTAGGCAAATACTTTTGACTATAGGGTTACGCAATACTTCTTTTTTGCTTTTTTTGGTTTCGTTTTCCATAACGGTAGATAGATTAGAATAAAGAAAAAGGGAATTCAAATAATTTAATATAAGGAAAACCTATTTTTATTTTCTCTTTTTGCAATCTAAATAGACCCTGTATCTAACTAAGTACAAAACTAGCAACTTAATCACCCTAATTTGCTGTTACAATAGAATATATAAATAGAGGCAATCAAAATGTATCAAATCAAATGTCCTAAATGCGGAGAAGTGTTCACTCCCGAAAAGAAAGAACTAGATTCCATCCTAAGCCAAATTAGAAATGAAGACTTTGAAAAACAAGTAGAAGCAAGAACCCAAGAAATAAGGAAAAACATCGAGAACGAGGCTTCATTAAAAGAAAAGATTTCCGCTACTCAACATGAAGCAATCATTAAAGACATGCAGGCAAAAATTGATCAAGCAGAAGCTAAGTTATCCACCGCCACTATTCAATCTAAAAACGAATTAGAGAAATCTTTGTCTTTGAAAGATAGCCAAATCAAAGAACTTCAAATCAAAAACGAGAATCTCAAAAAAGATATCCAAAATCAAATTGATTTAGCTAAGCAAAAAGAAATAAACGAAAAGAATGATGCCTTATCTAAATTAGAAAAAGAGCATTTAGAAGCCCTTAACGAAAAAGAAAAAGAAATCCTAGCTTTAAAAAAGGAAAAAGAATCTTTAGAGAAGAGCAAGGCAACAGATATTGAACTAGCCAAAAATAAAGAAAAGCAAGAATTGACCGAACAAATCAATACTTTAAAAAGTGAGTTAGAAAAAACTAAAGGCGAAGCCGAATTGGAAAAAAATAAGTATAAATACGAATTGGAAAAGGCTAACGATTCTAAAAACACCGAAATCCTAAAAGTTAAAAACGATTACGAAAATCAATTAAAAGAAAGAAGTGTTTCTGAACAAAACCAAAAAGAGAAATACGAATTAGAGTTAAGGCAAAAAGAAGACCAGATCAATTATTTCAAAGATTTGAAAACAAGAATGTCTACCAAGTTAGTTGGTGAAACATTAGAGCAACATTGTCAAATCAAGTTCAATGAAATCCGCACCACCGCTTATCCACGTGCATATTTTGATAAAGATAATGAAGTTAGCCAAGAATCTGGATCTAAAGGTGATTTTATTTTTAGAGACTTCACCGAAGACGGACAAGAATATATC
>URTN01000001.1 GCA_900550795.1 uncultured Mollicutes bacterium | reverse complement strand
CCAGCTTAAGTTCGAGAAGGTCTGAATAGGTTAGATTTCCTGGAGTAGGCGATTTAGTAATAGTAATATGCGACAAGGCATCTAGAATTGTTTCCTTATCGGATTCCGCTACCCCAACCTTATGGTGTTTGATGGCTTTTTCTTTTGGAATATAAGCGTGTTTTAAATTTGGAATATGTTGATCTAGCACATCCCTTATCCTTTTTCCTGGATAATCTGGATCGGTTAAAACTATGACGTCTTTCCTTTTTGATGCCTCTAAAATGTAGTCTATTGTTTCACATGGAACGTCTGAGCCATTGGTAGTAACTATCTCCGCTTCAAGAAAAGAAGTCAATAAGGATACATCGGTAGTGCCTTCTACTACAATTAGGGCATTTATCACTGTCTTACTCATGGTTTCACGTGGAACAATTTATTGAAATTGTCTTGTATTTTTTTGCTTAAAATGTCAAGAGAAATTTCCTTAATTTCTGACATTTGTCTTACTATATATGGGATATATTCTGGATAATTTGTTTGGCCCCTAAATGGAACAGGAGGTAAATAAGGGCAGTCGGTTTCTGAAAGAATTCTATCAATAGAAACTTCTTTGACACATTGTTTTGGAACGATTGAATTCTTATATGTTATAGGCCCATCAAAGCCAAAATAATAACCCAGCTTTTCAAATTCTTTCATCATTTTTGCTGAGCCAGAGTAGCAATGTAAAACGCCTTTTGCTTGAGGCGTGTATTCTTTTAATATATCAAAAGTGTCTTGAACGGCTTCTCTACAATGGATTGAAATAGGTAAACCAAGTTCGTCCGCCATTTTTAGTTGCTTGATAAACCATATTTTTTGGTTATCCCTATCCTTTTGCTCTTTATACCAATGATAATCTAATCCGATTTCTCCAATGGCTATGACTTTTGGGTTTTTGCAGAGTTCTTTTATTTTGTTTAGATTATCATCGCTTACATTTTCTAAATTTTCGGGATGAAATCCGATGGCAGCATAGACCCCTTCATGTCTAGAGGCGATTTCTATAGCCTTTAATGAACTTTCTAAGTCATATCCGACAACTAAAATAGTAGTAACCCCCGCTTTAAATGAAGATGCAACTACTTCATCTACATTATCTTTGAATCTTTCATCATTAAGATGACAATGTGAATCAACAAAATTCATTTCATTTTCCTACACAGAATCTTGAGAAGATTTCATCGCTTAAATCATGGGTTGGATCTTCTCCAAATAATTCTCTTACATAGTTATATGCATTAAGCAAAGAAGAGGAAATTAGATCAATGGGTTGCCTAGATTTACAATCAGAAATAATTTGTTCTAGTTCGGAATCTATTTTTCTTAATAAAGATAATTCTCTTTCATTTGAAAAAGATGGATTGGAAAAAGATTTCTCACTTAAATTAAGGGAATCAAACATCACCTTTTTCAAAGGCTCAATATCCTTGTTTATAGCGGATATATATACATACCCCTCTTCTTTTTCTTTTATTAAATCAGATTTGTTTTTGATTTTTAATAGGATTTTTCCCTTGCTAAGTTCTTCTATTTCTTTTTCAAAAGAACAATCCCGTGTATCGGAAATAAGTAGAACCATATCTGAATCAGCGATAGATTTCTTGCTTCTTTCGATACCTATGTTTTCAACAACTTCATTACTTTCTCTAATACCCGCTGTATCTAACAATATAAAAGGTACTCCATTAAAAGAGCAATAGCCTTCTATTACATCTCTAGTGGTACCTGGGATTGAAGTTACAATGGCCTTATCTTCGTTTAATAAGGCATTTAAGATTGAGGACTTGCCGACATTAGGTTCTCCTACAATTGCAACCTTTACGCCTTCTCTAATTATCTTTCCTTCATTTCCTTCTTTTATAAGGATAAATAAAGAGGAACGCAATTCATTACAAGAAGATATAACGTCTTCGTAGCTAGTTTCTTCAATATCTTCATATTCAGGGAAATCAATATTTACTTCTAGTTTTGCTAAAAGGTCGCTGATTTTATTTTTTAAAGGAGTTAATAAAGGCGATACTTTTCCTAAATACGAAAGAAGAGCAAGGTCTTTTGCTTCTTTAGTAGAAGCGTTAATTAAATCATTCACACTTTCGGCTTCGATTAAATCCATCTTGCCAAAATAGAACGCCCTGGCAGAAAATTCCCCTCTTTCTGCATATCTAACCCCGTTAGAAAGAAAGGCTTCCACTATTTCTTTGACTATAACCATTGAACCGTGACAAGTTATCTCAACCACCTCTTCTCCAGTCATAGAACATTCTGGTTCGTAACAAAAAAGCATTACATCATCTATTGGTTTATTTTTAAAAACAATAGACCCATGTATCATTTTTCTTTTAAAACCAGCGCCAATTTCTTTATTTATGAACTTGGAGACGATACCAAAAAGACCATCGCCGCTAAGACGAAGCAAAGCCAAGGCTGATTTAAACGGAGGTGTCGCTAAAGCAATAATTGGTTCCATCTTCTAAATTATAATCCATATATAAGAATAAAGGCTGACGAATCAGCCTTTAATTATTAATCAACGTATTTAATGCAGACGGCTCTAGATGGTCCTTCGCCGGTTGATTCGGTTTTGATATGTTCCATTTTCGAAAGGCAGCCATGAACAACGCGTCTTTCATCTGGAGTCATTGGATCAAGTTGGACATCAACTTTGGTCTTGATAACTTCCCTAGCAGCTCTTCTTGCAATGCGTTCGACTCTAGAATATTTATCCTCTTTATATCCACCAACATCAAGAAGGATCCTATGACGATGACGGAATTTGTTAGAAACAGCTAATTTAGTCAATTCATTCAAGGCTTGTAAAGTCTTGCCGTTTCTTCCTATTAATATAGGATTGTGGTCAGAATCGATAGTAATCTTGATGATGTCTTCTTCGATAACTGATTCAGCGGAAACTTGAACGCCTAAGGCATAAAGTGATTTCTTTATGTATTCAACAGCATATTCAGCAACATCATCTTTATCAAAAACATTGATGGTTGCGCTTTTTTTGAATAAGCCCTTCTTCTCTTCCTTAACTTCATAAGAAATGGTTTTTTCAGAGACGTTTAATTCTGCACAAGCTTCGGCAACAGCTTCTTCTATTGTTTTAGCAGTAAAGGTTTTCATTTATTTCGTACCTCTTTTTTCTTTTGATTTTTTTGAGATTACCAATTGGGTAATCAAGGTTTGAATCATGGAAATTAAACCACCAATTAACCAATAGACTCCCATAGCGGATGGAAGCATGAACCCCATGATAATGGTAAATACTAACATGAAGATAGATACCCATTTCATTTGCTTTTGAGAATCGGTTTGAGCCGGATTAGCGGATAATTTAGCCATCTTCTTAGTTTGAGATTTACTAATTATACGTGGAAGCATCATGGCCATAACCTGGGTAGCAGCCATCAATATGAATAAGACTAAAGCTGTCCACCAGCCATTTTCATTAAGATACCAAGTACCTTTTACATTAAATAATATGCTTGAGATATTATCGGATAGCCTCATTCCAAGGAATTCGCCACTAGATAAGGCGGCTGAACCTTGTAAGCCAGACCAAACACAGATGAACACAGGGAATTGAACAATAAGAATAAGGATTTGCCTAAACGGCTTAATCTTATGACGTTTATACAAAGCCATTTGCTCAGTTGCGAGTCTTTGTTTTTCGGCTTGATTTGTATTGGAATTTGGATATTTAGCTTGGAGTTTAGCAAGTTCAGGTTGCAAGGCTTGCATCTTTTGGGAATCCATTGTTGAACGGAAAGATACCAATAATAGTAAACACCTGACTATTAAAGTAACGAATACAATAGCCCAAATCTGTCCAACACCAGTCAAGTTTTGATCCATTCCATAAGCGAAAGTATCAACTAACCAAGAAACTGGATAGACAAGCAACCCTTCAAGGAAGCCTTTGCTCCAGGCATATCCCCAGTCTTTCCTAGAAATATTTACTTCCCAGTCAGAAGAATTTCCATAATGACCGAATTGACCTTCTTGGGTAGCAATACAAGAACGGTTTTGATTAACCTTGGTTGCTACTTGGGATTTGTAATAATCAGTGAAATCTTTAGTAGGAACATTATCCATTCCTAAGGATGGATCGCTGCTCTTATAAAGTTCAGCATTCCAACTAGTCCAATAGCCCCAAAGCGAACCACCTTGGCCAGAGAACTTAACATAGCCATTTCTTCTTAAAATGGATTTTTCGCAAATTTCTTCGCCACCCTCGCCGTTATAATCGGCTTTTGTGTAAGGATTTAAGAACAATTTGGTCTTATCTTCGGAACCGCGTGGCATAGTTACTTCTATACCTTTGATGAACTCTTCAGATGCGGTTTGTCCAACAGTATAAGCTTTTCCTGTTTCGGCAAGATAAGTAGAAGCTTGTAAGACATAGTTATCAATGCTTGCCCAGTATTTTAAAGAAGGCATTACCAATCCGCTTTTATAAGCACTAGAAATTATGCTTTGAAGGAAAGTAGACTTCGCGGCAGTAAATTCTATTTGCTTATTGTCGTTAAGCTTATATGGAACGTATTTATAGATGTCTTCGTTAATTGCAGTACCGGCAGAGTTTACAAAAGCAGGACCTGCGATACCTTGGCTTTCTTCTTCTTCGATTAAAGTCTTTGTTTCATCAGCACTTTTTAGCGTGTCATATTCATTTTTGCTTAGATAGACAGTAACACCTTGTTCATAAGGATAAGCCATTTGGGCTTGGTCTTCTTCAGAACAAAAGTTAGCTGTACAACCAGCTAGCAACCCCGTGCCTAGAAGGGCTGCCAAACCAATGAATATCTTTTTATGGGATAACTTTTTCAATTGATTTTTTCCTTAACATTATCTAGAAGGGAATTGAGCTCCCTTTCATTATTTTGAAATTCATCCTCTCTGTAGCAAGGGTGAATTGTAATGATGATATTTACAGGCAATGAGTAGTCATTTCTAGAAGCAAGCATTGCCCTAACTTGCCTTTTTTCCCTGACCCTAGTAACGGCATGGCCATTAGCTTTCCCAATAGCCAAGCCGATTCTAGTAAAATTCTGATCGATAGGCGCGACTTGGTAATAAACAGAGAAATTCTTAGACTTTAGTTTCTTTCCATTTTTGATTATCAAGTCAAATTCTGAATGTTTTTTAATTCGAAGCGCCTTCTTCATGGGAATTAGTCAGCGACTCTGACGCGTCCTTTTGCACGACGCTTTGCAATAACCTTGCGTCCGGAAGCAGTAGCCATTCTGGCACGGAAGCCAGCCTTGTTGGCATGTTTCTTCTTTGAAGGTTGGTAAGTTTTTTTCATTAGCGTAATCCTCCTAAATTGGATGCAAGGGTTATTATACGGATTGAAACTTTTAACTACAACTACGAGTGTACGCGCGTAAGAGTTTTTCTAGACAATTTTTAAGGTGAATTTCAGCAAATCACAAAAGCAAAGAAAAGTTATCCACAATAAAAACATGTTATCAACATCGTGAAACAGAGCGTGAAACACTTTCTACATGCATTGTGAATTGTAAATTGTGAATAATGTGAATAATTAAAAAATATAGGCTCTATCACGATATTTTCAGACTAAGAATGATTGTTAATAACTTCAAAGTTTATATAGTTTTCCACAATCAAAAATCACCTATTTAGTTTTCCACAATTTGTCCACAATAAAAAGATGTGGAAAGAGTAGCTTCTCGCTTTAAATCAACGTTAAAAAGAGTATTTATTGTGGAAAAATCAATTTGGTCAATTTTTTTACTATCTTTTTATTATAAAAATGATTTAATTTTACAGGAGCAAATTATGTCAGACTCGGTATCGCAATTAAGTAATATATGGACAATGGTCCTCGAAAAGATAAATAAAAGTTTAGAATCCCAATCGGATGGAGGGCGTATTTTTCAGTCATTTTTCGCCGATTCCAAAATTGCAGAAATTGATAAGGATGTAATGAAAATTGCTTGTTCATCTAATTTAGGGGCGACGATTATTGATAAAAAATATAGTAAGTTAGTTTCGTCAATCTTAGATGAAATCACCGGTACACATTTTGAATTGAAATTCGTTACTTTTGATGAAATTAAAAGCAAGAAAGAAGTCACCAAAGAAGAACCTGCGTTTTTCAAAGATAGCAAGCTGAATCCAAAATACACTTTCGAGAGTTTTGTAACAGGTCCATCTAATAGAGAAGCTTATCAAGCCACAGTTATGATAGCCAATACTCCAGGACAGCTCTACAACCCACTACTTTTGCATAGCGACTCAGGCTTGGGTAAAACCCATTTATTGCATGCAATCGGCAATGGAATATTAGAAAAGT
Organism: uncultured Mollicutes bacterium; assembly: GCA_900550795.1. GTDB lineage: Bacteria > Bacillota_I > Bacilli_A > RFN20 > CAG-826 > Alloenteromonas. Next base: position 11,305 of record URTN01000001.1, on the reverse strand, counting down.
ATCCAAATTACAAGGTTTTATATATCTCTGCGTCTGATTTTGTTGATGAATATATAAAGTTTGCCACAACGTATAAAGAAGACCAATCTTTGGTTCAATTCTTCAAAAATGATGTCGACGCATTCTTGATTGACGATATCCAATTTATAATCGGGAAAAAGAAGACAATGGAAATGTTTTTCGTTGTCTTTTCCACCCTCGTCTCAAAAGGTAAGCAAATTGTTATAACCTCCGATCAAGACCCAAGCAAACTAGATGGCTTAGACGATAGGCTGAAAACTAGATTTTCACAAGGTCTTGTTTTGTCAATAGAAAAACCTGATTTAGAAACAAGCAAACAAATATTGCTTTCAAAAATTGAAGCTGGCGAACTTGATGTAAATGACTTCGATGATGAAGTTATCACATATATTGCCCAAGGATTTTCTTCTAACGTAAGAGAACTAGAAGGCGCATTGAATAGGTTAATCTTCTGCTCAATAAGTATGAAGAACACGAACAAGATAACGATGAACGAAGCAACGGCTGCTATTAAGACGTTAAATGCTACGATTAGTCCATCCAAGCGCTTGACGGAAGATAAAATCATCGCCGGAGTTGCGGATTATTACTCATTAACCCCCTCTCAGCTTACCGGAAAAATAAGAACATCGAGAATCGCCATGGCTAGACATATTGCAATGTATTTAGACAGGCTTCTGCTCGATACTCCATTCATAAAAATAGGAGAAACGTTTGGCGGAAAAGATCATGCAACTGTTATGAGTGGTGTAAAAAAAGTGGAAAACTCGTTGAAAACTGACCCTGATATGTTGATAGCTATTGCCGAGTTAAAAAAGAAACTTTCCTAAGATGTTTATTTTATAAATAAAAGGTTTAAGAAAATGGATGACTGTGGTATCATTACGAAGACGGAAAAGCAAAGTTATCCACAATTTCCACAATGCTTATTATTATTAATATTCTTTAATAAATAAAAATAGATTATATATAAAGAGGTGTCGTATGCGTTTAAATGTTAACAAAGAACAATTTCTAAAAGCCTTGCTAAGTGCAGGCAAAGCCATATCCCCAAAAAACGCTAATGCTGTATTAGCTGGTTTAAGACTTGAACTAAACGAAAAAGGATTGGAAATAATCGGTTCTAATTCCAACATTACGATAAAATCCACAGTCCCATACATGATTGGGGAAAAAGAAATCATTACTAACCCTATTCAAGGATCTGCTTTAATCAATGCTCATTTACTAATCGAAGTCATTAGAAGATTAGAAGGCGAAACTATCAAATTAGATTTCATTGATAACTCCACCGCTAAAATCGACGATGGCAGATCTGTATTCAAGTTGAATTGTTCTTCAGCCGATGAATACCCGGATATCGATTTAGAGCCTACAGGCACCGTATTTACAATGCCTTGCTCTTCTTTGACTGAATTAGTCGAACAAAGCGCATTCGCCGCTTCTAATAAGGAACAGCGTTTTATTTTGACCGCTTCGAATCTAGAAGCCGCTGAAGGAAAATTGGTAGCCACTGCTACTGACTCTGCTAGATTATCTAGAAAGAGTGTTGATTTAGATTCTGAAATCAGGTTCAAATGCAATATACCGGCAAGAGCCTTGCTGGACATTGTCAGGATGTTTGAAACTGCTAGAACTGTAGAAGTTGCAATTTCTGACAAGAAGGCTTTGTTTACATTCGATAATACCGTTGTTTCTTCTTCTTTGGTTCCTGGCGATTATCCGGTCACTAGGTCGATAATTCCTGCTACCTTCAACTATTTCCTCGAAGTAAATGCTCAAGAGCTTCTAGCAGCCATGGGAAGAGTCGCTGTCTTAGCTAGCGATAGAGAATCTGTTGTTAAACTCTCAATGGGTGAAGATTCCGTTGAAATCTCGGTCAAGAGTCAAGAAAACGGAACCGCTAATGAACATATCCAAACTTTCCAATATACCGGTGAGAAGTTAGAAGTCTCCTTCAACTCATTATTCGTAGTCGATGCAATCAAGGCTTTAAAGAGTGAAGATGTAATGCTTTGCTTCCAAGCCGAAATGAAACCATTTGTTGTTAAAAACCAAAAAGATGACTCCGTTGTCGAACTCATTACCCCAATGAGAACCTATTAATAAAAAACCTTAAAAAATCTTTAGAAAATGGTAGAAATTTCTCTACCATTTTTTACTACTACGTAGTAAACTATATATTGTGTAAAAAGGTCTAAAAATGAAGTCGCAAAAAGAAATAAAAATCACAACCGATTACATCACTTTAGGGCAACTATTGAAACTCGCTTCGATAATTGACCACGGTGGTGAGGCCAAGCTTTTCCTTGCTTCTAACAAAGTTCTAGTTAACGGAGAAGAAGACAATCGAAGAGGCAGGAAACTTTACCCTGGCTATCTAGTTGTAATTGGAAGTGAAACATTTGCAATTACAAAATGATCTTGAATCATATCGAGCTTAGAAACTTTCGGAGCTACGATTATCTCGACTTGGATTTATCTTCTGGGTTAAACCTCATCGTTGGCGAGAACGCGGTGGGAAAAACTAATCTTGCCGAGGCTATCTATTATCTTTCTTTAGCTAGGAGTTGGAGGACTCTTGATGATAGGAACCTTATTAAAGACGGCAAAGAGTTCGCTTTGATAAATGCTTCCATTAGCGAAGGCGAACTTCATCGTCAAATAGAGATTAGGATTGAAAAGAATGCCAAGAAGATAAGAATCAACGGAAACCCAATAAGAAGATTGTCGGATTTATCTAAATTGGTAAATGTCATAGTCTTCTCTCCTGATGATACGCGGTTATTCCGTTCACCCCCTTCCGAAAGGAGAAATTTCCTGGATGTGGCGATTTCTAAAAAGTATGACGAATATCTAACCCTAATCGGTGGGTATTCAAAATTGCTAAAAGAAAGAAATGCCTTACTGAAGCAGGACAATCCAAACCTAGATTTGCTTAATGTACTCACGGAGCAGATGATCAAACTGTCAGAGCCAATAATCAAATATAGGGTTGATTATGTTTCTTCTATTAATTCTCTTCTTCCTTCATTCATGGAAAGACTAAGAGGCGACAAGAAGCGATGCAACATTGTTTACAAGCCTTTTGTAAGTCAAACCGATAATTTAATCGGATCCATGAAAAAAGCCTACCTAGACGCCCTGGAATCAGATTTGTCCCGTCGCCAAACTAATGTTGGGATACATCGAGAAGACTTTTGCTTCAAGATGGATGGGCAAGATGTTGGGCTATATGGAAGCCAAGGGGAAAATCGAATTGCTTCATTGGTGGTTAAGTTAATCCCTTACCTTTTAATAGAAAGCAAAGAGAAAAAGCCGATATGTGTGCTAGATGACGTGACTAGCGAGCTTGATAAAAACCACGTCGAAAGGTTACTAAACATCGTAAAGAAATTCTCTCAGGTGTTTATAACCGCTACAAAATTAGAAATCGAAGGTGCTTCAGTAATTGAAGTTGCCGCGAATAATGCCAAGAGGAGGTAATCAAATGGCAGAGCAAGAAAAAAACGAGTCCGCTTCAAAAGAAATTGTAAATGAAGAAGATCGCTTCACTTACAAAAAAGAAGACGTGACTAACGAAAAAGCCCTAGAAAAAGCAAAGGCTGACTATAGCGGAAGCGATATTCAAGTTCTTGAAGGACTTGAAGCCGTCAGGAAACGTCCTGGCATGTATATTGCTACCACTGCTTCGGCTGGTCTTCACCACCTTGTGTGGGAAATTGTCGATAACTCAATCGACGAAGCTTTGGCTGGGTATTGTAAAAATATCGAAGTAACAATTAACAAAGACAACTCCATCACCGTAAGAGATGACGGTCGTGGCGTACCTGTTGACAAGGTTGCTAAATCCGGATTGTCTGGTGTTGAAACCGTTTATACAATCCTTCATGCTGGTGGTAAATTCGGCGGAGAGGGCGGATATAAGGTATCCGGTGGTTTGCATGGCGTCGGTGCTTCTGTAGTTAATGCTTTATCCGAATGGATGGATGTCACCGTTTGTAGAGACGGAGGCAAATTCTTCCTTCGTTTTGAAAATGGAGGCCACCCAGTAGGTCATTTAGCTAGAATTGGGGATTCGACCGAAGGAGAAAGAGGTACAACCGTTTCCTTTAAGCCTGACCCAACAATCTTTACCGAAACAACTATCTACAATTACGAGACCATTAAGAACCACATGAGGCAAATGGCCTTCCTTAATGGCGGAATCAAAATCACTTTAACCGATTTACGTGAAGAAACTCCTGTCACCGAAACATTCAAATATGATGGCGGTATCCGCGAATATGTTTCCTACATCGATGTTAATAAATTAGTAAAACTCCCACCTGAACCAATCTATTGTCAAGGTGCTGAAGAAGTTACTTTAGCAGATGGAGAAACTAAAGAAAGAATCTATGCCGAAGTTGCTCTTCAATGGACTGATTCCTACGATCAAAACGGTATTTATTCTTTCTGCAATAACATTTCTACTAAAGAAGGTGGAACCCATGTTGAAGGTTTGAATCTTGCTCTAGGTAGAATAATTAACGATTACGCATTAAAACAAAAACTTCTAAAAGAGGATGAAGAAAGGTTTAGTGGGAACGATTGCCGTGAAGGTTTGACTGCTGTTGTTTCCGTTAAACATCCTAACCCACAGTATGAAGGACAGACCAAGACCAAACTTGGTAACTCCGAAGTTAGAAAAATTGTTTCTACTGTCGTCGGAGACGGATTAAGCCAATGGCTATATGAAAATCCAAACGAAGCCAAAGAAATAATCGAAAAGATTCGTCTTGCAACAAAGGCAAGAAATGCTGCTCAAGCTGCTAGAGAAAGAATTCGTAAGAGTTCAATGGAACTCACTACTCTCCCGGGCAAATTAGCAGACTGCTCATCTAAAGATCCTGAAATCTGTGAATTATATATAGTCGAAGGTAATTCCGCAGGTGGCAGTGCTAAAAATGGCAGAGATAGAGAAACCCAAGCCATCCTTCCTTTAAGAGGCAAGATCCTTAATGTTGAAAAGGCTAGGGAGGAAAGAATCTGGGCCAATGCCGAAATTGGTAACATGATCACCGCTATTGGAGCTGGTATCAGAGAAAACTTTGATGTTACAAAGATTAGATATAACAAGATTGTCATCATGACCGATGCTGACGTCGATGGCGATCACATCAGAATCTTATTATTAACATTCTTCTATAGATTTATGCGTCCTCTTCTAGACGAAGGACATGTCTATATCGCTCAACCTCCTCTATATAAAATTGATTATAAAGGAAGTGCATATTACGCCTATAACGATGCCCAACTTGAAGTCTTAAAGAAACAATTAGGATTAAAAGCAGGCTACCCATTCCAACGTTATAAAGGTTTAGGCGAAATGGATGCCAACCAACTTTGGGAAACAACCATGGATCCAAAACAAAGAAAGATGATACGTATAACTATTGATGATGCGGCCCAAGCTGAAAAAGCCTTCACCGACTTAATGGGTGATGAGGTATTGCCAAGACGTCAATATATCGTCGAAAACGCTAAATTCGTTAAGAATCTTGATATATAAGGAGGGATGATTAAATGGAAAACGATGAAAAGAAATTAATCGATGAAGAAACTTCTGAAAACGAAGAAACTTCTGAAAACGAAGAAACTTCTTCCGATGAAGAAACTTCTGAAAACGAAGAAAACGCCACCGAAAAACCTTTAGTAGCCTCAAGAGAAGGGCAGCAATCCGAAGATGCCATGTTTGGCCATGAAGCTGCCGTTTCTGGAATTATCCCAGGCTTAATTGATAGAGATATTTCAGACGAAGTCAAAACAGCCTTCCTTGATTATTCCATGTCAGTTATTGTCTCTCGTGCAATTCCTGATGTAAGGGATGGCTTTAAACCAGTTCAACGTAGAATCATCTACGGCATGAATGAATCCGGCATGCAACCGAATAAGCCATATAAGAAATGTGCTCGTATCGTTGGTGACGTCATGGGTAAATATCACCCTCATGGCGATAGCGCTCTTTATGGAACATTAGTTCGTTTAGCCCAACCTTTCTCACTCCGTTATACATTAGTTGACGGACACGGTAACTTCGGTTCTATCGATGGCGATGAAGCTGCTGCTATGCGTTATACCGAAGCTAGGATGAATAAACTTAGCCTCGAACTTGTGCGAGACATCAATTGCGATACTGTCAATTTCGTCGCTAACTATGATGGCACCGAAGTCGAACCAGAGGTATTGCCTTGCCGTTTCCCTAACTTAATCGTTAATGGTAGCCAAGGTATTGCCGTTGGTATGGCTACCAACATGGCTCCACATAATTTAAGTGAAACCATTGATGCTGTTATTGCTGTTGCCAAAAACCCAGAACTCACCCCTGCCGAAATAATGCAAAATTATTTACCAGGACCTGATTTCCCAAGTGGCGGTATCATTTTAGGACGTCAAGGAATCCTTGATGCCTATACTACTGGACAAGGCACCATTACCATCCGTTCTAAATACCACATCGAGGAAATGGATAATGGCAAATCTAGGATTGTCGTTACTGAAATTCCATATCAAGTAAATAAGGCTGCCTTAGTTGAAAATATTGGAACTCTAGTTCGTGATAAAGTCATTGATGGCATCGTTGATGTTAGAGATGAATCGAATAAAGAGGGGATACGTGTAGTCGTTGAGATAAGAAAAGACTGCATCCCTGAAGTTGTTGCCAATAATTTATTAAAGCACACTGCCTTGCAAACTAACTTTGGCATTATTAACCTTTGCCTTGAAGACGGGGCTCCTAAAATTTTAGGAATCGACGCCTTGCTAAAAGACTACATTGAATTCCAAATCAGCGTCTTGACTAGAAGAACAAAATTCTTATTAAAGAGAGATTCCGATAGACTTCACATTGTCGAAGGTTTGATACTTGCTCACGATAATATCGACGAAGTTATCCATATCATTAGAGATTCTAAAAATGATGAAGAATCTTCTGCTAGATTAAATGAAAGGTTTGGGCTAAGCCAACCTCAATGTGATGCTATTTTAGCGATGACATTACGTCGTTTACAAGGAATGGAACAAGATAAGTTAATGGCTGAAAAACATTCTTTGGAAACCAATATTGCTGAATACAATAGGTTATTATCATCTAGAGACAACATCGTTGATTTGATGATCAAGGAATTAAGCGAAATCAAAGATAAATTCGGCGATTCTCGTTTGACTGAAATCTCTGACGATGCTGCCGATATTGAAAACGAGGACTTGATTCCTCAAAAGAACATTATCGTTGCCCTTACTAAAAACGGCTACATCAAGCGTGTTGATGATGATACCTTCTCTGCCCAGCACCGCGGAGGTAGAGGCATTACCGGCATGAAGACCGTTGGCGGCGATATTGTTAAACTTATCAAACACACCAAAACCCATACCGATATCCTTTTCTTCACTACATTAGGCAAAGTATATCGTTTACGTGGCTATCAAATTCCTGATTCTGGAAGAATTGGAAAAGGCATGCCTGCCCAAAACTTCCTCAATTTAGATAAGGAAGAAAAAGTCGTTTCAATAGTACCATGTGATGATTATTCAGAAGATAATTACCTCTTCTTCATCTCGAAGAACGGTATCGTTAAGAGAACTTCTTTGAAGATGTTCGAATCCATCCATAGCAATGGAAAGATTGCTGTTGGATTAAAAGAAGGCGACGATTTATTTGATGTAAAGCGTACTGATGGACATGCGATTGTCTCGCTTGCTAGCGATAATGGAAAACTTTGTAGCTTCTATGAAGACGAAGCCCGCGACATGGGTAGAACCGCTGCTGGTGTCAAGGGTATGAATCTTGATGATGGATCTATAATCGTTGGCGCTACTACATCATTAGAAGGCGACAAGATCTTAGTCTTAACAAATAAGGGATTTGGAAAGATTTCTTACGCTAAAGATACTGAAGTTACCATGGAAGATGGTACAACTAGAACCTATGATGGCTATAGATTGACTTCTCGTGGAGCAAAGGGTGTCTTAACCATTAAGACCACTACTAAAACTGGTGTCTTATGTGCCGTTAGAGCCGTCAATGGAGATGAAGATTTATTGGTAGTTACTCAATCTGGCATTGTTATCCGTACTCCAATTTCTGAAATCAAGATTGCTGGACGTAATACACAAGGCGTTAAGATAATTGCTGTTGATGAAAAGACCAAAGTTGCTTCTATTGCTATAATTCCTCATTCTGATGTCGAAGAAGATGAAGAAGAAGGCGAAGGAGTTGTTGATGAAGCTACAGAGCCTGAAGAAACTGTAGCTACTGAAAAGGTCGTTCGTCCTGACGAAGTTGAATAAGATTCATGAAGGTCTATATTCATTTTAAAAACAAAAATAACCAACAAGCCTTTGAGGGTGTACGCATGCGCAAAACCCTCAAGGGCGAATGCGAGAGTGTAGGGATTGCCTGGGTAGATTCGCAGTGGCAATCTCCTGACCTCGCTACTTTTATTTCTTATTCAGACATAAACAAGCTGAATGATTGTAAGCTTGATGGGGTAAAAACTGTTGTTTGCTGTTTCTATTCTGAACGTGATAAAAAAGCCTCTTTCCTTAAAAAGAAGGGGGACGTGTATCAATTAGACAAGAAAAAACCAAAATTCTTGAATGCAAGTGACCTAGTTTTGGTACCTAATGAAATATTAAAGGAATTTGCTTTGACTCATGGGGTAAAAACTAGAGTCGAGGTCCTTCCTTTTTGCTTGACCCAATCCAAATTTGACAAACGTAATAACGACAAAGAAATCTTCCCTAGGTATTTTTCAATTAGGGAAAACGAGAAAGTTGCTATATGTACCGGTTCTTTTAAAGACAAGGAAAAGCTTTCTTCTTTATATAGAATTGCTTCCTCTTGTCCTTCCTATAGGTTTTTCTTTTTTGGAACCGATATGGGAAAATGGCTGTCTTATTCCAAAATAAGAGGAGTTAGCAAACCTAAAAACGTTTCATTAGAATCTTTGGTTGTGGATGATATTTATAGAAGTGCTCTCTTACGCGCATCTATATATTTAGTGCTAGATGATATTCCTGATGTAATTGGAGTCATGGATGCCTTCAGCGCTTCTTGCCAAGTAGTTTGTCTAGGAAAGCAATCATTAAACAATCTGCTAATTGACCAAAAAACTTGCTACATGTTTGAAAAAGAAGAAAAAATTTCCAATTTTCTTGAATTAATGTATCAAGAAAAAACAAACAATACTATAATTCAATCGTTATCCTTGGCTAGAAAATATTCATTGGCCAAAGGAGGAGAAATCCTAAAAGGATATTATTTGTCCTTGTTAGAGAAGGAGAAAGAAAATGCTTGATGTAAAACTCATCCTAGAAAAGCCAGATTATGTAAAAGCGGCTTTGAAGAAGAAATTATGGGACTTTGATCCAACTGAAATTATTGAATTATCTTCCCAAAGACTTGAACTTTTAAAGAAAGTTGAGGCTATTAAGGCTGAACAAAACAAATTATCTGCTTCAGTTCCTGCGGTTAAAAAAGAAGGTGGAGATGTAAAATCCATCTTTGCTAAAGTTAAAGAACTTGGTGCCCAAAATAAGGAAAGCGAGGAAAAGCTAAACGAAATCGAAGCCAAGATTAAGTCTCTTGTCGAAGTTCTTCCAAACCTTCCTGATGATGATTTGGTTGCTGGTTCAAAAGAAAATAACCACCCAATTTATCATTTTGGAGAAGAAAGAAAGTTCGGTTTTACTCCAAAGAACCATGTTGAGCTTTGCGAATCCCTAGGATTAATTGATTATAAAAGAGCTGCCAAAATCAGTGGGACTGGTACTTGGATTTATACAAATCTAGGTGCACGTCTAGAATGGGCTTTATTAAATTATTTCATCGAAAACCATCTTGCTGATGGATATGAAATGATTCTTCCTCCTCATATTTTGAATTATGAATCTGGCTATACCGCTGGACAATTCCCAAAATTCGAAAGCGATGTATTTTGGCTAGAAGGAATGGAACCAAGGAAGTTCATCCTTCCAACTGCCGAAACTGCCTTAGTCAACTTACATAGAAACGAAATCCTTTCTTTAAATGATTTGCCAAAGAAATATTTCGCCTATACTCCTTGCTATAGAAAGGAAGCTGGTTCTTATCGTACCGAAGAAAGAGGCATGATTAGAGGTTATCAATTCAATAAAGTCGAAATGGTCCAATATACGACTGAAGAAGGTAGCGATGCTGCTTTTGAAGAAATGGTTAATAAGGCCAAGAAACTTGTTGAAGGATTAGGATTAACCTATCAGATTGACAAACTAGCTGCTGGAGATTGCTCCCATTCAATGGCTAGGACATATGATATCGAAGTTTGGATTCCATCTATGGGAATTTATAAAGAAGTATCTTCTGTCTCCAATGCAAGAGATTATCAAGCTAGAAGAGGCATGATCCGTTATAAAGATGAAAATGGCAAGACCAAATATTGCCATACATTAAATGGATCTGGCCTAGCTACTTCTAGAGTCTTTCCTGCCTTAGTCGAGCAACTTCAACAAGAAGATGGCTCTGTAATAATTCCGGTTCCATTACGTAAATATATGGGTGGACTTGAAGTATTAAAGCCAATAAAGAAATAAATAAAATCTCAAATCCGTTTACCCCGTGTAGGCGGATTTTTCTTTTACATGCCATATAAGAGAAATTTCATCATTTAATTTGACTAGTTTATGTTATAATCCTTTTGCCATCGCGAGGGCCGAATTGCGAACCAGGTCAGGTGGGGAACCAAGCAGCCTTAAACTCTTTGACCCTGTGCGATGGTTTTATTTTAAAAATATGGACGTTTCTTATTTTATGGATCTAGCCTTGCTAGAGGCGAAAAAAGCAAAAGAAGAAGGTGAAATACCTGTTGGGGCGGTTATTGTTAAAGATGGTGCTCCTATCGCTTTTGGCCATAACAAGAAAGAAAGCAAGTTCGATATTTCAAGCCACGCAGAGATTGAAGCCATAAAAGAAGCGGGACGTGTATTGAAAAAGACTGATTTAAGCGATTGCTCGATATTTGTTACTCTTGAACCATGCCTTATGTGTGGCGGAGCTTTAAAACAGTCTAGAATCAAATCGATTTATTACGGGGCCAAAGATGCTCAATTTGGCTTTGAAAGTAGGTATGGTCTATTCTCGGTTAAGGATAATTATCCATCTCCATTAGTTTATGGCGGGATTAAAGAAAAAGAATGCAAGAAAATAATCGATGATTTCTTCGCAGCAAAAAGACAATAAAGTAACACGTTGAAATTAATGTAGATA